>CAZDBT010000004.1:0-45237 GCA_964503795.1 uncultured Candidatus Saccharibacteria bacterium | reverse complement strand
AATGGAAAAATATCAAGATTTACTCACCAAGATCGGCGATATGAAAGTCACCGAACTTGCCGAGTTAGTGAAAGCGATGGAAGAGAAGTTTGGCGTGTCCGCCGCGATGCCGGCCGCTGCCGGAGTAGGGGGTGGAGCAGGCGCTGAAGCAGAAGAGAAAACTTCCTGGGATGTGATGTTGACATCAGGTGGTTCTCAAAAGATCCAGGTCATCAAGGTCATTCGTGAAGCGACCGGCCTGGGCTTGAAGGAAGCTAAGGACATCGTAGATGCCGCTCCGAAGGTTGTGAAAGCTGGTTTCAAGAAAGAGGAAGCTGAAGACTTGAAGAAAAAGTTGGAAGCTGCCGGCGCGACCGTAGAATTGAAGTAAAATTCCTAAAAACCGCCAACCTTGACAGGAGGCGGTTTTTAGTTTATAATGTCAGCAGGACAAATTAGCCAACCACGACCCTATTTTAAGGAGAATGCCATGGGAGTTTCCGGACACGGGTTCGACCGTTCAATTGATGGAGAGCAGGACGGAGACAAGCCGAAGAAGGCCACCTTAATTTCGGGTGGTGGCAAGCCGGTGATGGGATGCGAGTGCGAGGATCCGGTGGCTCTGGCCATCCGGAACTTGATTGCTCCTCATTACCAGTGTCGCAAATGCGGCGCTGGCCTGCGACGAGGGAATGTCATGGGAATCTGTTCCCCGTGCGCCCGCTCACCAGCGCGGAAGCGGATGAGCGCATCGCTCATCCGCAGGCTGGAATCGCTCCACCAGCATCTTGGCGCCTCTGCCAAGATGCTGGTGGAAGGTGGGACGGTTCAGTGATCAACGCCCCGTTTTCGAGAAATCGAAGCGGGGCTTTTACTTTTAGAAACAAAGCGAACGAAGGCCCCTCTTGCCCGAGGGTACCAAGAGGATGGGCGAGTGAGTCCTTTACAAAAGGCGGCTTTTGATTTAATATAACCGCAGTTCTCAAATTAAGGAGTCGTCAGATGTTCAGAATGCCGAGCGAGGGTAAGGTGTTGAAGCAGGGTTGGGCGCATCGCGGTATTCGAGTTAACACGCGGCCCCTCGCGTTCCGGAATCAGGAGTTGCCCAAGCTTTATCGCGCCGGACGGAAGTGCGCGAGCGTTGGTTGCCCAACGATCCTGCGGCGAACCAATCCGAGAAGTCGCTGCAGCTGCTGTCTGCGGAAGATCGAACTCTCGGCTTTTGTCGAAAAACAAAAACAAGTTCCCAGGAAAGTCGAACGCAGCCCAAAACGAATGTTATAACAAATTTCCCCCGCGATAGCGATTGCTATCCGCGGGGATTTTATTTTTTGTGCGCCCTGTAGGGATCGAACCTACGACCTTTCCAATGTGAATGGAACGCTCTACCACTGAGCTAAGGGCGCTAAGATTTACTCAATCTAACGCTTGACGCGAAGTATTTCAAGGCATATCCTATCAGCGGTTCTTTAGGAGACAAAGAAATGGGCAATCTGAAGGTTATTGTTCAGCATTCATTGACGCAGGAAGAGGCAAGGACGCGAGTTGAAAAGCTGATCGTTGAGGCCAAGGAAAAGTACAGAACCAAGATTCAAGAACTCAACGTTAGCTGGCTCGGAAACACCTGCGATCTTAAGGTAAAAGTGATGGGATTCACTATTGATGCCAAGGCGATCTCCTGGCCGGACAAAATGGTTTCGGTGACCGGAGATCTTTCTCTGCCGGTCAGTCTGTTTTCCGGCCGGATCCATGCCACGATCCAGCAAGCGCTAGAAGAAGCCCTGAAGTAATGATCAAACAAAAAACTCCGAAGAAATTCGGAGTTTTTATTTGTGGGGATAAAGTGGGTTTTGCTTGAGCCTATATTGAGCTATATTTAAGTTACGGTGGTGAAAAGTGGATAAAGGTGGGGATAACCGCCGAATCTGGGGAAAACTAAAAAGCGAAGATTTGAGCTTAAACGAGCTTAAAAAATTATCAAAAAATGTTCATCGGAGAATACACACATAGTTTAGATGCAAAAGGACGCGTGGCTTTGCCGGCTAAATTTCGGCCGAAGCTTGGCGATGGAGCGATCATCGCGCGCGGTTTGGACCACTGTTTATTTGTGTTCACAAAGGAAAGTTGGGAAAAATTAACCGCCAAGATCGCGGGTATGTCTTTTATGAAATCCGATTCCCGCGCCTTCGCCCGTCTGATGCTTGCGGGCGCCAGCGAAGTGGAATTTGATAATCAGGGACGAATTTTAATTCCGGAATATTTGCGATCTTACGCTTCGTTGAAAAAGCAGGCGATCTTTGCCGGCCTCTATGACCGAATTGAAATTTGGGATGACGCGAACTGGAAGTCCTATAAATCCAAAACCGAAGCCTCTTCCGACGACATAGCCGAAAAGTTGGGAGAGCTCGGCATATAAAATGCCGCACACGCCAGTACTTTTAAATGAAGTCCTGAAATTTCTTGAACCAAAACCCGGAGAATTTTTCATTGACGGAACTTTCGGCGCCGGCGGACACAGCCGGGCGATCCAAGAAAAGATCGGGGAGCGGGGGAGGCTGCTCGCGATCGATTGGGAAAAGACCGGCGAAAATTACGCCGATCTGGCGGAAATCCTGAAAGCCAAAAAACTGGGCAAAGCTGACGGCCTGCTCCTGGACCTGGGTTTTTCTTCCGAGCAGCTCGGCGGCGGAAAAGGTTTCAGTTTTCAGTTCAACGAGCCGCTGGCAATGGTTTACGACATTAACCGTCCGCCCGTACGCCAAATCTTGAAAGAGTTGGATGAAAAAGAATTGGCGGAAATAATTCGCGACCTTGGCGGAGAAAGAATGGCCGGACGCATTGCCCGGGTGATCAAAGAAACAATACGGAAAAAGGGTATCAGCACCACCTTTGATCTGGCGGAGGCCGTGAAGTCGGCGGTGCCGGGTAACTATGAACACGGACGAATTCACCCGGCCACCCGCACTTTTCAGGCACTGCGTATCTATGCCAACAATGAGCTTGGGAATCTGGAAAAAGTTTTAAAGGATATTTTTCGGATCGTGAAGCCGGGCGGGCGAGTGGCGATCATTTCCTTTCATTCTTTAGAGGATAAGATCGTGAAGAATTATTTTCGGGATTACGCCAAAGAAGAGAAATTGAAAATTTTAACCAAAAAACCCGTTGAAGCGACCGATGAGGAGATACGCCAAAATCCTCGTTCTCGGTCGGCCAAGATCCGGGCCGCGCAAATCATATGACAATTATTGAACCAAATAAAAATAGCTTTAAGTCCAAAGCGCCGACCTATCTGATAGTGGGCTTGGTTTTATTGGAAGCGGCTTTGAGCGTCTTATTTTATAATCAGAACGTGCAATTCAATCACGCGCTTAAGGATAATCAGAAAAAGATCGAAATGGTTCGTTCGGAGAATGCCGACCTAAAGAACCAACTTTATTTGGCGCTCGATCTGGAAAATTCTGATATTTTAGCCGCGAAATTCGGTTTGGTAAAGGAGCGTAAGCCGGACTATTTGGCTATCCGATGATCAATGTAATATTTTCGAAATGAAAACCTGGAGACTATGGCTGATCACCGCTTCAATCTTTTTTACCTATTCCGCTCTACTGCTGAACATCTACAATCTGCAGGTTAAGAAGGGGAGTATTTACGCCGCCAAAGCCGCGTCCCAATCACGCGGCGTTTCTTATTTGAATTCTACTCGGGGTACGATCTATTTCACCGATAAGAACGGTAACCAGATCCCGTCCGCTTTTAATCGCGAGTTTCCGGTGATCTATGCGGTGCCAAAAGAGATCCAGGATGCGGCGGAGTCCGCCAATGCGCTGGCGTCGATCTTGAAATTACCGGTGGACCAAATTCAAAACAAATTATCCAAACCCAACGATCTCTACGAGTTACTGGCTTCCAAGGCATCCCCGGAAGAAGTAGCGCGCGTGCAGACATTGGGTATCAAGGGTATTTATGTAGATAACGAATATTTTCGTTTCTATCCTTTTGCGAATCTGGCTTCGCAGTTGGTTGGTTTTGTCGGAGAAGATGGCAGCGACGGTTCATTGACGGGGCGTTATGGTGTTGAATCTTATTATGATGATGCTCTGGGCCGCGGCGATGTTGATCTGACCATTGATCGGAACATTCAATCGCAGGCGGAGAAGATCCTGAAGGCCTTGATCGATAAATACAGCGCCGACGGCGGGACGGTGATCGTGGAGGAGCCGAAGACCGGAAAAATCCTGGCAATGGGCAATTTCCCGAATTTTGATCCCAATGAATTTGCCAAATATCCGATCAGGGCCTTTACCAATCCAGCAGTGCAGGCGCTTTATGAACCTGGTTCGGTGTTTAAGGTTCTGACAATGTCGGCCGGCATCGATTCCGGAAAGATCACCCCGGATACCACCTTTTACGACAGTGGCGAGCTAAAGTTGAACGGTAAGACGATCAAAAACTGGGACGGCAAGGCCCACGGCAAAGTGACGATGACCAATGTGATCGAACAATCAATCAACACCGGCGCGGCATTTGCGGAAAAAACCACCGGCCACGATATTTTCTACAACTATCTTCTAAAGTTTGGTTTTGATGATCTCACCGGGATCGCTCTGCCGGGCGAACTGGCCGGCAACCTCCGTAATCTGAAAACCGCCACCCGCGATATAAATTTTGCCACTGCCGCCTTCGGTCAGGGCGTCTCGGTAACGCCTCTGGAATTGATCAACGCCATTTCGGCGATCGCCAATGGCGGCACTTTGATGAAACCTTATATCATTGCCGGCACTCCTTCGGAGAAATTAGGAGAAGTGATCTCCAAAGATACTGCCGATAAAGTTTCAGCTATGATGATCTCGGCGGTAGACAAGGCGGAGATCGCCAAGATCGACGGCTATAAGATCGCCGGCAAGACCGGTACGGCGCAGGTAGCCGATCTGAAACATGGCGGCTACGGCAATACTTTTATTCATAGCTATGTCGGCTTTGGTCCGGTCTCCGATCCGAAATTCATTATTTTAATGAAGGTGGATAATCCCAAGGGAGTGGGATTGGCGGGCGCTACCGTAGTGCCGGCATTTCGTGAATTGGCGCAGTTTATAATAAACTATTATAATATTCCGGCGGATAGAATAGGAAAAAGTGATTAACGACTGGCCACTAGCGACTAAAAACCATGAAGACATTTTTAAAAAATCGTTTAAAAAGTATTTTAAGAACGCTCGCTCGTTGGACTTTGGCAAAATACCAGCCGGGAATTGTCGGTATTACCGGCACTGTCGGCAAGACTTCCACCAAAGAAGCGCTTCTGACCACCCTGCGCTCGATCCGCAAAGTGCGGGCCTCCACCGGCAATTTTAATAATGAATTCGGATTACCGCTGACGATCCTGGGCGCCTGGGATCAGGCCGGCGGGCCATTTTTTTGGCTGAAGGTGATCGTTGTTTCGCTCTTACGCTTGCTGATCCGCGGCTCTTATCCGGAAATTTTGGTTTTGGAATACGGAGCAGACAAGCCCGGCGATCTGAAATATCTTTTGGAGGTTGCCCGTCCGCAGATCGGAGTAGTGACGGCGATCGGGGACATTCCGGTGCATGTTGAATTTTATAGCGGTCCCGACGCGGTAGCCAGAGAAAAATCCCGGTTGGTTGAGTCTTTGCCGGCGATCGGTTTTGCGGTCCTGAACTATGACGATGAGTCAGTATATGAAATGCGCGAAAAAACCCGCGCCCATGTGATCACTTTTGGTTTTGCCGGCGGCGCGGAAGTGCGGATCACTAATTTTGAAAATCGGATGGAAGACGACCGGCCGGTCGGTCTGACCTTCAAACTGGAATATGGCGGAAGTTTCGTTCCGGTGCGTTTAGATGGGGCCTTCGGCAGGGCGCAGGCTTATGCCGCCGCCGCGGCAGCGGCCGTTGGCTTATCTTTCGGTATGAATTTAGTCAGAATTTCCGAAGCGATGGCCTATTATCAGGTTCCGGCGCGCCGAGGAAAGATAATCAATGGTGTTAAGCAAACTTTGATATTGGACGACAGTTATAACGCTTCGCCGCTTTCCATGCACGCCGCGATCGATACGATGAAAGATCTGAAAGCGCCCCGGAAGATAGGAGTTTTGGGCGATATGTTGGAGATCGGCAAATATGCCATTGAGGCTCATGAGAATATCGGCCGGGCTGCCGCGAAGATTTTTGATATTCTGGTGACGGTAGGCCCTCGAGCGAAATTTATCGCCGACGCCGCCAACAAAGCTGGAATGGCTCGGAAAAATATCTTTACTTTTGATTTCGCGGACGAAGCGAAAGTTCCGGTGCAGGATCTGATGAAGAAAGGGGATCTAGTTTTGGTGAAGGCCTCCCGCGCCATCGGTTTGGATAAAGTAGTGGAGGAAATAAGACAGATGTAGAATAGAAAAACAAAAAACCGCCCTGAAGGGCGGTTTTTTGCGTGAGCCGCTTAGTAGCGGGACTCGCGAGGAGCGCGGGGCTCCATCGGGCGTGCCTCATTCACAGTGAGAGCGCGGCCTCCCATATCTTTGCCATTGAACATTTCAATAGCTTTGGTAGCTTCCTCGTCATTTGACATCTCGACGAAGCCGAAACCTTTGGAGCGGCCAGTGGCGCGATCCATGATAATGGTGGCGGACTCTACGCTGCCAGCAGCCGCGAACATCTCCTTAAGAGATTCGTCGTTGGCGCTGTAAGGCAGGTTGCCTACATATAGCTTCTTTGCCATTTATAATTGATTAATTTTCATAGGGCGACCCCTCGGCAGACTAAACGACTGCGAGAACCTACGACCAGATAAATATATTCCTTCTATATTAAATGTCAATATCTTAAGACTTTTTCGTTTCGGTCAGCTTATTGAGGATCTTTTTTACCTTTTCCAGGCTGTCGGAGTCGTGAATTGAGATAGCGATCGCGTTTTTATTGAGTTTTTTTAGAGCGGCGAGCTTTTTCTTCATTTCGGCGGCCGAGACCATATCGCTTTTAGTCAGGAAAACAAATTCTTTCTTTTCCAGCATTTCCGGGTTGTATTCGCCCAACTCTTTGCGGATTATTTTATAATCTTTGACGACTTTCGTGGACTCGGAAGAAACCAGGTGAAAGATAGTCTTGGTGCGTTCAACGTGGCGAAGGAATTTAATTCCCAAACCCTTGCCTCCAGAGGCGCCTTCGATCAATCCCGGAATGTCGGCGATGATCAGCTCGTAATAAGCTCCCAGGCTGGGCTCAAGCGTGGTAAATGGGTAGTTGGCCACCTTACTCTGCGCGGCGGTCAGCTCGTTGATCAGGCTGGATTTTCCGGCATTGGGCAGGCCGACCAAGCCGACATCGGCGATCAGCTTTAATTCGAGCCGGACGTCAAAGGCGTCTCCCGGAAGTCCCATCTGAAAACGTGTTGGGCTGGTGTCATGCGGCGAGCGGAACTGAAAATTACCCTTTCCACCCTTTCCACCTTGGGCGATCAGGATCCGTTCGCCAATTTTGTTTATTTCGGTATGCGATCCGGTGGTGAGGTTATGGATCACCGTGCCGGCGGGAACTTTCAGGGTCAAGTCTTGCCCGTCATGACCATCGCGGTATTGGCCGCGGCCTTCCTGGCCGTCCTCCGCTTCCAGAACTTTTTTAAAACGAAAATGTCGCAGAGCGCCGATGTCGGCCATTCCCTGAAAGATGATACTTCCGCCCTTGCCGCCACTGCCCCCGGCCGGGCCGATCGCCATCTTATTTTTATCAAAAGCTACCGCTCCGCGGCCTCCTTTGCCGGCGGTGATCTTTATCGTTACATCATCAATTAACATAGCCGTCTGATGTTAGTGCAGGTATCGGTTTAAAACAAGGCGACGATGAAAAAGCCGAGCATTGCCAAAATTACTATCAACTTGATCAGCGAACCTGCGAGAAAGCCTATGAAAGTGCCGACCGCGGAATGCCAGGCCTCCTGTGTACGGCGTCCGGCGGCAATTTCACCGATCATCGCGCCCACGAACGGGCCAACAATGATCCCTAGCGGACCCAAAGCGATCAGCCCTAAAATTAAGCCGAGCGATGATCCGGCGACACCGTATTTGCTGGCATGGTAGCGTTTCGCGCCGATCAGCGGGGCGACTACGTCGATGACCAGGGTCAGGAGGGTTAGTCCCAGAAAGACCAGAACCGTAGTTAGCGAGATCGGTTCAAAGTGTTTGACGTAGGCATAAATGAACATTCCCAACCAAGCCAGCGGCACGCCGGGTATGAAGGGCAGGAACATTCCCAAAAATCCGACTCCGAATAAAAAGAAGGTGAATAGTACTAAGATTATTTCTCCAACCATACCTTAACTTTGTCATTTTTATCGGATATAATCAATTTAGATTTTTGAAAGGAAGCCAGATGCCCGACAATGATGATCCCGGCGATATCGGTCTGCCAGGTTCGGTCGGAGATGAGATCTATCGTGGCGACAAAGAAAAATGTGATCATTGCGGTAAGGAGTTTTCCTGGGGTCAGCTGATCATGGTTTCCGAAGATCCGAAACTGATATTTTGCTGTCGAGATCAGAACACGTTGGAAGATCTGCTGCAAAGCTGTGTAGCGTTGTGGGTTTATAAGAATAAGATCGGTTTGCGTTGCACGGTGTTTAAGTTTCAGGGCGACTAATTCCGGCGAATTGACGTTTATTATAGAAATTGTTAGTATAACCAACGGTTCTTTACGGAAAAAAGGAGGCTAGGATGAAGCGGGCTGTTGGTTTTCACGCGGTGCGTGGCGCCGACCAAATGATGTCTCCTGCCGAAGTGAGGGGAAATTTCTATCGGCCGGGATGGGTACTCGGAGTTTTCTATGACGAGTCCCAGGGAAAACGGCGTTGCCTGTTGAATTCTTTTGTTGACCGATTTTTGAAGGCGCTGAATTCGAGTCACTCGGAAGTCCCGGTCCAGGCATTTCATGACAGCTATGAAGTTCTGACGGAAGATGGCCGGCATGTTTCCAACTTCACCTGCTTCCTGGTTTCCGGCGACGGGATCTGGTTGGCGGCCGCCGATGAAGCTAAAATTCTCCTTGTTCGGGCGGATGAGTGTGAGAACATGGTGAAGGCTCGGTCTCCCGCCCAGCAGGTGTTGGAAAGCGGTTTCTCGCGGCCCAAGATCCATTGGGAGATCATCGAGGATGACGATCTCTTCCTGGTTTCCGGAAATTCTAATCTTTTTTCGGTTCTGACCAGATCCAAGATCGCCGGTATTGTCCGTGAATGTCGCGATCCGGAGAGGTCCGCCGAGGCTCTGGTGGAAGCGGCGCAGAAAACCGATCCGCTCCGTAATTTCGCCGCCGTAGTCATTCCGTTGAAGTAACAAATAACCCCGCTTAAGCGGGGTTATTATTATCTGTAGCGCCTTTTCAAACCTCATAAAATCTGTTATTATTCAGCAATGTCTAAGGACAAGGAGCCAAAACAACCACAAAAAGAAGCTAAAAACTACAACCATGGGGATGTAGTTCTAAGGTTTAATAAAGTGAGTTTTGGCTTTACCGCCAATAAGGCTCTATTGGAAGAGGCGGATTTTAGCGTCCGCGAGAGAGCGAAGATGACTTTGATGGGTCAGAACGGGGCCGGCAAGAGCACGATATTCAAAATGATCTCCGGAGAACTTATTCCTGAAGAGGGGGCTATCAATATTAAGACCGGGGCGACTATCGCTACCGCGATGCAGGTTATTCCGCGCGACCAGCTGGATCTGAACGTGATCGGATTTTTTGAAAAGGCTTTCAAAGAAAAAGTTTACGATATTGAGCCGCGGGTAAAAAAGATCCTGGAGGTGGTCAACTTGCGTTACGACGACAAGAAGAAGATCCGCGCTTTTTCCGGTGGTCAGCAGGCCCGTTTGTTGCTCGCCTTTGCCTTGATCCAGAACCCGGATATTTTATTGCTTGATGAACCTACCAACAACTTGGATGTTGAGGGCATTGAACGTTTAACCAAGTTCTTGATGGATTATGAAAAGACCTGCATCGTAATTTCCCACGACGCGAAATTCCTGAATGCTTTCACCCACGGCGTTCTATACCTGGATTCTTTTACCCGCAAAGTAGAGCAGTATGTGGGTGACTATTTTGACGTGGTGGAAGAGATCTCCCGCCGGATAGAAAGAGAACGTCAGGCCAACGTCCGCTTGGAGCGGGATATCGCCAATCGCAAGGAGCAGTTCGGTTTTTTCGCCCAGAAGGGCGGCAAGATGCGCGACGTCGCCCGCAAGATGAAAGAGGCGATCGAAGAGCTGGAGGCCCAGCTGGTGGATATGCGGCAGGAAGATAAAACCATCCGGAATTTCGTAATTCCGGTGCAAACTTTTGAGAATTCGGATCTGCCGGAGTGGAAGATCGCCGAGATCAAAGCGGTGACAGTGATGGAAAATCATAAGCCGGCGCAGAAAAAAGCCAATATTATTTTGAAACGCAAAAATCGTCTGCTGATCAAAGGCCCGAACGGTATCGGGAAGAGCACCTTCCTTCAGCTATTGGCCAACGGTAAGGCGAAGAACTGCTTTATCAGCGATGACGTGAAAGTAGCTTATTACCAGCAGGACTTTGCCGGATTGGATTTTGAGCGCACGGTTTATCAATCTTTGGCGGATGTGACCGAGGGCGGTTCGGAGGAATCTTTGCGTTCGGTGGCGGCCAACTTCCTTTTGACCGATGATCTTTTGAAAAATAAAGTTGGTTCGTTGTCCGAGGGCCAGAAGGGATTGCTTTGCTTTGCCCGTTTCGTACTTCAGCGCCCGGGCCTGCTGATCTTGGACGAGCCTACTAATCACATCAATTTCCGCCATCTGCCGGTGATCGCCGAGGCTATAGAGAAATATGAAGGCGCCCTAATATTGATCAGTCACATGAAGGAATTCGTAGAGAAGATCAAATTCGATCACCAGTTGGATCTAGGAGAACTATAACTTTTCAATTCGACAAATCGGCGATTTTCGGGTATCTTGTTGGTAGCATTTCGACAGTAAGGAGACGGGTATGTGGGACATTGTCAGACACGGTCTGATCGGCCCGAATGTTTGGTGGATCAGTCTATTGGTCAGCCTTGCTCTTGGCCTGTTGTTTTTGCCTCAGCTGGCGGCTGTGACGTATAGCGTCTATCTGCATCGTTGTATTACCCATAGATCTTTGATCTTGAAAAAGCCGGTTGAATGGATTTTCCGAATAATTCTTTGGTTGACGAATGGTGTCATCCCGAGAGAGATGGCGGCGATGCATCGCAAGCACCATGCTTTCACGGATGTTCCCGGTGATCCGCATAGCCCATTCCTTGAAGGATTGATGAATATCCATCTTTGGAATAATTGGTATTACGGCAAGGCGGTAGCCACGATTGATGTGAACCGATGGGCGAAGGACGCTCCGAGTTACGGTTCTTTGGACCGCTACAACAATCTGGGTCTTATCGTCTCTGCCGTTGGATCCAGCATTTTGCTGGGGTGGTGGGGATTACTGGCCTTCGGTTTGTACCTCGTCTATGCTTCTCTAGTCGCCGGATTGGTAAACGGTTTGTGTCATGTCCGCGGCTATAAGACTTATCCTGATGCCGACGCCTTCAACAACCGGCTGATCGCCGCTTTGAGCGCCGGTGAAGGTCTGCACAACAATCATCACTATGATCCAAAGAGTCCGAAGCTTCGTACCGGTGATCGCCGGCTTGAGCTGGATACCGGATGGCTTTGCATCAAATTCCTTTGTCTGATCGGCTGCGCCAAACTAGCCAGAGCAGAAAAAGAAAATACCGCCCACTAGGGGCGGCTTTTTATTCGATCATTCGCGGAGTTTCTTCGGCGATCTTCAGCAGTTCCGAGTTGGTGTATCCCTTGCGCTTGATCGGCATCCAGAAATTGTCTGATCTGGAAATGTCGGTTGGGCAGACAGAACGCATCCAATCGAAATTTTCGGATAAAGTTTTGGTTTTCGGATCCTCGCGGGAGTAGTGAAGGATCTGGCAATTATGGATCCGATCCTTCACGCGTCCGGAGGAGACGAGCGCGCGGTATTCCCACTGGGACATTTTTTCGATCCGCGCCCGGGCGGCCCGCATCATTTCCCGGTGGCAGACGACGATGACATCCCGGTTCGGGCATTCACGGATTAGCCGGTCCATAAAGCGGTCCCATCTCAAGCAAACGTCCGGCATTGATTCACCGCCACGAGGCCGCCAGTAAAAATCGTTCAATTCTTTCGCTTCTTCGGGGACAATCATCAGCCTTCCCCAGCTGCGTTCATTCAAGCAGAAA
Source organism: uncultured Candidatus Saccharibacteria bacterium (assembly GCA_964503795.1). Taxonomy (GTDB): domain Bacteria; phylum Patescibacteriota; class Minisyncoccia; order UBA6257; family WO2-44-18; genus JAUSKF01. Next base: position 32,993 of record CAZDBT010000004.1, on the reverse strand, counting down.
TCGGTTTTCCATTGCGCTAAAAAGCTCAAACGACCGGCAGTTTCCATGGCGCGCAGATATTCGGAAACATAATAACCGTCGAACGCCAAGCCGATATTTTCTCTGATCCATTTGCCGGCGATCTCCGCCTGTTCGCGACCCTTGTCGGTCAAGCGGAAAGTGGAACTGGGCCGTTTACGGAATTTTTTGCGCCAACAAATTCTGATCAAATTGGCAAACCAATCCAAGCCGCCCTTTTTCAAAAGTTTTTTTACCCGATTACTTTCGGATTCCCCGTGACGCAGCAGCACCAGGTTTCTTGGCAGATTCATTCCGCCTCGTGTTTTTACTAGGAGCTATCCGAATTTTACGATTTTTGGATGTACTTTTCAACGATCGCCAGCTCCTCCGGGTTATTTACCCCCATACCCTCGTACGGATTTTGAACTTCCACGGACATCACTTTATAGCCCTGCCCGGTCGCGATACCCAGCAGATCGGTCAGATAATATTCTTTCGCGGCGTTATTCGGTTGGATCTTTCCGATATTGGACCAAAGCCAGGCGGCATCAAAAGCGTAGTAGCTGGGATTAACTTCGGTGATCTTTTTTTCGTCTTCGCCGGCATCTTTGAATTCCGTTATTTTTTGAACTGATCCATCGGCATTTCGGATGATCCGCCCATAATGTTCGCAGACCTTAAAGTCTCCGGAAAAATCCGGAAGTTTTATGATAGCCAGCGCCATCACGCACTTGCTTTGCTCCCGAACCCCCAGCAGATCTTTAATAGTGGTGGCGCTGACCAAAGGGTGGTCTCCTGGAATCACAATGACAGTTTCAATTGCCGCCAGAGAGTCTTTGGCGGCCAGCAAGGCATCGCCGGTGCCGAGCTGTTCTTTCTGTTCGGCGTAGGAATTTGAAGATCCGAGCGTTCTGATAATCTCCTGGTTTTTGTGGCCCACCACAATTACCGGCTTCGGGAAGAGCGGCTTCATTCTTTCCAGTAAACGCTCAATGATGCTTTTTCCGGCGACTTTAACCAGCGGCTTCGGTAATTCCGAATTCATCCGTTTGCCCTGACCGCCTGCCAGAATTACTAATTGGCTGGACATAATTTTTGATATTCCGGTTCAAAGCCATCACAAATGGCCTTCTTCTGCGAAGGGGAGTTAAACAGGTCATTAAGGCGGCTGGCCAGCGTTGTATAGCAGGATCGCTTGCCGGTTTCAGGTAGTATCTTACAGAGTTCGGTTGCTTGGTTTTGCAACCGATCACCCCAAAAATCAATGATCACGTTAGTTGCTCCAACGATGCAGAGATAGTAGTGATCCTTCTCATCCGGAACTTTGGCGCAAATATCTTTGATCTTTTGGATATTTCGCAGACTGTTACCGGCGGCGTCGCGTCCCATACTCTTGAAGCAGACCGAGATCATATCCGGCCGGGCTTTAAAACATTCTTGCGCAACCTGATCAAAATCATATTTGAATAGAGTCAGCATCCAACTGGTCTGCATTTGGTAGCACTGATATTGAACTTCATAATCTTGATCAATACCGTTGCAGGGGAAGAGCGGATCTTTGCTGACCCATTTCGTATCGTGGTCTTTAGTACCGCCGGAACCCTGGCCGGTGACCACGTTTTCCATGAACATTCCGCCATAACAGGAAGAAATAGAATAGCTGTCGCCCAGTAGTTTGCAGGTTTTGATCGCTTCGGGCAGATCATAATCCGCGTAGGCCATCACGCCGTGGCCAACGCCATGCAGGCATTCAAACCGGCCGAAGCTGGTCGCAAAGGTATTGCAGATATCGTTGATGGTCTTTTTCAGATCAACCGTGCCCTTTTCTTTCAAGAGCTGTTCCATTGCTCCGTGGTAGTAGCCGGAGTGGCAGGAGGAATTACCATCGCCGAATGCCGGAGCTCCGAATATCTTATAAGCCAGCCGGCCGACGGTGTGGGCCTGTTGATGGCAATCAACCAATGAGCCGCCGCCAGTGTCGTTTAGGAGTTTATCCATTATTTTCTTTGGTCCGACCGCGTTCAGCCATTTGGTCAGATCAGCATTGTTGTTGATGACCGCTAGGATATTTATTTTGGAAAAATCGGTTTCGGTGGTGTTAGAAACAACCGGGACGGTTTTTTTCGGTTCTACAACCGTTGGTAGGTCCGCGCCGTTGCCTTTCACGGTGATCAGGCCATGAGAAGAAGGTTTGAGGTGGTCGTGCATCGTCCAGTTCCCGGCCTTATCAAATTTGAAGCTCCAAGATTCGCCGGGCTTGATGTGTTTCCTCGGGTCAAATTCCGGATAGATGTTGTGGGTGGGGTGAATATCGGAGGCCGGCCAGACGTCATTTTTAGAAACGTTTTCAAATACCACCGTGTCGCCCTGGTTGATCTGGAACTTTGACGGCTCAAAGCCCTTGTCAGTGACTTTTACCCTGAAAGTGGCGCTAGTTGCTTGCCCTGCCGGGGTTGGAGCGGTCGTGTTGCGCGGGCTAGCGAGGCCAAGGTGGTCTTTGTGGCTGAATAACCCAACTCCCAGGACGGTGGCCAGGATCAGGCCAAAAAACATAAATTGGATGGGCTTATTTTGGAGCATCTTCTATACTGCCGATTCTAGCACTCTTCGCCAGAATTATTAACCTCATCGCCGATATAAATAGGAGAGTAGAGGTGGTGGCGGAAACTACGCAATATAAACAAAGCGCTTTGATGATGAACAGCTGAAGATAGACGAACCAAAGTGATGCCAGGAAGCCGAAAGGCGTGATCAGAGCGGCAATAGCCAGAGATCTGCGGCTGTCATTTTCTAAGAAGGCGAGAGTGAATATTAGAACCGCCAGATAATATAACGCTCCCAAGAGGGCCACCGGAATTCCGCCGATGGCAGCGTACTGGCTAGTAGTTACGGTTGCGCAGCCGGTAAAGATGGCGCAGGGGAGGGGCGCGCCGGTGTAATGCTCAAAGGTCAGATAGGACGCGTCCAAAAACCCCAGGAAGGAGAGGGCGGCGAATATCCAGGCGAACCGCTTAGCGGTTCGTTCCGAGATCCTGGAGGATAACGTTTCTAAAGTCTTCATAGCTGGTCGGGTTGGCGATCATTTTCCCGTTGATAAAGAAAGTTGGGGTGTGGTCGATGCCGATCGCCAGACCGGCTTCGCGGCTGTCCATTATTTTTTTGGCAATGCTGTCTAGAGCGGAATCGGCTTGGAATTTCTTTACATCTAATCCCAATTTTGCGGCATAGCCGGAGAATATTTTGGTTGCAGTTCCACTATCCGACCACTCTGACTGACTTTCAAAAAGCAGGTCGTGCATTTCCCAGAATTTTCCCTGCAGACCGGCGGCTTCGGACGCTTCGGCGGCGGCCAGGGCGTTCTTGTGGACTTCCGTTAGCGGCAGATGCTTATAGGTGAATTTTATTTTGTCTTTAAACTCGGTTTTTAGCTGTTTCAGCCAGCCGTAGTAGAGTCCGCAGGCCGGGCATTGAAAATCGGCGTATTCCGTAAGCTCCAGAGCGGGATTTTCCGGTCCCATAGACCAGCCAACCGCAGAACTGACATCGGCGATCCCGGAGACCGGCACGCCGGATCTTTTACCGTGACTTGCCACGCCCATTATCAAAATGGAACCGAAAATTAGCGCGCCGGCCACTACCCAAAGAGACATTTTATTACCGGAAGTGTTCATAGTTTCTTTTAGGCGCATTTTAGCTCTTTTTTAGAAAAGTTTCAATTTCTTTCCAAAGTAAACGTGCCAGCCGATGCCGGCCAAAAAGTAGAGCATATCCACGATCGGGATTGAACCGACCCGGAAGCCGAGGACGTTGTTGGAATTATATATCCACCATTGATCGGAAACAGCGAGCTGGCCCCAGACGCCCCACCAGAGGAACAAGATGATCAAAATTGCGGTCCAAGCTCCGTGATTAAAAACTCCAACACCGGATTTTTTCCACATCCAGGCGCCGATCGCGAATAAAATTATCAGGAAAAATAAGTTCATTCCGCTTTGGAGAATTTCTTTTTTGTAAAAGCGAATATCGTGATCACGTTGTAAAAGCCAATTCCGAAAAGCAGTATCTCTTCCAGCGGCACGCCCAATACAGAGAAAATGATCCGGTTGGCCGGGAATGAACCAAGCTGGCGGGTCCAGATTAAGTCATAAGCAGACCAAAAGGCGATGGTCGCCGCCAGATAGATCAGTCCTTGCTTGGTCAGCAGTTTTTTTAAGACGGCGAACTCAAGCCAGTAATCTATGAAAAGCGTCAGTGGAAGAATGATCAGCATCAAACTGAAAAAATAGGCGTATTGATAAATTAAAGAATAGAGGGCTTCCATTGCTTATATTCTATCACCTAGATCTGGATCTTAGAGAAGAAGTAGCTCCCCAAGGCCAGGAAGATAACGGTTATTACCGACAGTACGGCGATATCGGTTCCCAGGCCGAAGTGGGTTGTGTTGATTAGGAGCGCTCGGAAGGCATCCACGCCGTAAGATAAGGGATCAAGTTTGGCTACAGTGGCGATGGTGGGCGGTAATCCGTCCAAGGGGAATAGCGCCCCAGAAAGGAAGAATAAGGGCATGACCATAAAGTTCATTATCAGCTGGAAGCCCTGCATATCCTCCAAATTTGAGGCAACCGCGGTGCCGAGCGCGGTGAACATCGTTGCCACCAGGGCCATTACCAAAACAGCAACAGGTACCAGCGCCCAATTATAAGGATGGAAACCGGCGATCAGAGAGATCAAAAAAACTATCAAGCCTTGGGCGGTGGCTACGGTGGCTCCACCAAGAGTGCGGCCGATCATTATGTTGATGCGGGATACCGGCGCGACCAGAGTCTCTTTCAAGAATCCGAAGCGGCGGTCCCAGATTATTTCCAGGCCGGAGAAAATGGCGGTGAAGATGATGCTCATACCGATAATGCCCGGAGCTAAGAAGTTGATATAATTTCCCTGGCCGGCTTTCTGGAAGACCGGGCCGAAGCCGTAGCCGAGCGAGACTAGGAACAGGAGCGGTTGCGCCAGCGATCCGACGATCCGGGAACGCGAGCGCAGATAACGCTTTATTTGCCTAAGCCATAAAATATAGATCGTTTTCATTATGATGTAATCATTGCTATTTGCCGGTCCAGCCGCGGCGCATCATCCGCGCCCGATCGGCGGCGCTTCCCTCTTCATCGCGGATGGCTTTTCCGGTGAGCGACAGGAATGCGTCTTCCAAAGAAGTTTTCCCGGTCTGGTTTTTTAGTTCCTGCGAGGTCCCGGAGGCAACGATCTTGCCGTGGTCAATGATGGCGATGCGCTGGGCGACCCGGTCCGCTTCTTCCATATAATGAGTAGTGAAGAAGACGGTGATACCTTCGGTTTTATTCAGTTCCTTGAGATAGTTCCACATGTGATTGCGGGTCTGCGGGTCTAACCCAAGAGTTGGTTCATCTAGGAATAATATTTTGGGGTGGTGCAGCAATCCTCGGGCGATCTCCAGCCGACGCTTCATTCCGCCGGAAAAATTCTTTACCAGGCTGCTTTTTCGGTCCCAGAGCTCAACGAATTTCATCAATTGCTCTATCCGTTCTCGGCGGAGTTTTTTTGGGACGTTGTAGAGCACGCCGTGAAATTCCATATTCTCAAAGGCGGTCAGGTCGTCATCCAGGCTGGGGTCCTGAAAAACGATGCCGAAAGAATGGCGGGCTTTGTTGGGATGGTGGACGGGGTTATTGCCATCCAGAGCCATCTCTCCGCTGGTCGGGTGAAGCAGGGTCGTGAGCATTTTGATGGTGGTGGATTTGCCGGCTCCATTGGGACCAAGAAAAGCGAAGATCTCCCCGGGAGCAACATGGAAAGAAACGTCGTCCACGGCGGTGACTTCTTTGAATTTTTTGGTCAGATTTTTTGCCTCAATAATATTCATAAAATATAAACCGCCTAAGCGGTTATTTCAGCTTTGGCGGTTTAGCTTTTCTTTTCTTTGGATCTTTTGCTAAAGACGTGGATGTAGAGAATTTCCAAGATTCCTAGAGTATTGATCAAGAGCAAAGCGATAAACCAGCGGACATCTTCTTTATGAGCAGCCAACCAAAGCGCTTTGCCCTTCCAATATAAAGACCACGCCAGTACGGCAAGACTCAAGATCATTCCCACCCCGGCAAACGGCGCCCACCCTCCCCAATGCAACATTGAAAGATCGTAATTCATCATAAGTTAATTTTCGTTTATAAAACTTTTTTGGTCAAGCAAATACTTTTTGTTCCGGGACAGGGATTCGAACCCCGATACCAAGCTCCAAAGGCTTGTGTCCTACCATTAGACGATCCCGGAATAAACCTATTTTGCCATAAAAAACCGCCTGATTCAACAGGCGGTTTTTAATTACTAGAAGGCCAGCAATCCGTTCGGGCTGCCCAGGCCGGTTGGGCCGTCGTAGCCAATAGAGGCAGTGCAGAGATAAGTTCCGCCACAGCTACCGTTGCTACCCAGCAAGACATCATGCAGAGAACCGGCGGCGCCATAAGGCAGAGAATTGCCGTAAACTCCGGTCGGGACTCCACCGGCCAAAGCATAGATACCGGCGATCAGAGGGGCGGACAAGCTGGTGCCGCCAACTTTGAACCAGCCTTTTTTGCCTTGATAGCGAACGCTGTCGTAGACCGCCGCTCCGGTATTCGGATCGGCAACCGCGGAAACATCGGAGATGGCGCGATTGGCGCAACCGCCATCAGTCTGCCAGGTCGGCTTGGATTCAAAAGAGCTGCAGCCGCTCCCGGCGCCGCTCCAGACTTTTTCGCTGTTGTAGCTGTTATCGGCATTAAGGGTCAGCGAAGTGCCGCCGACGGCGGTGACAAATCTGGAAGCGGCCGGATATTCCGCGCCATAGCCATTGTCGCCGGAGCTGACGGTGATCGCCACTCCCGGATGGTCAAAGTGATAGTCGTAGGCGGTTTCTCCGGAAAATTCCGAAGAGCCGTAAGAATTGGAGATGGCGGTCGCTCCCAAGGTCGCGGCTTCATCAACCGCGGTCATCAGATTCGCGTAGCTGTTGGAGTCGGCTTCTACCAAGAGGATGCCGCAGTTCTGGCACATCGCGTGCGCCACTTCCACATCTAAAGCGATCTCCAGCGCCCAGCCGGCATTTGAAGCCGGGTAAGCAGTTGTGCCACGCTGGTTAACTTTTTGGAAACAGGGGACGGAAGAGGCAGCGATTGGGCCGGAGCAGGCAGTCATCGTGGGAATACCATAAGTCGAGCTGTAAGTGTTTAGGTCGCTCAAGATACTCGGATGATCATAGGCATCAACGATAGCGATCACCTGATGATTCGGAGCGCTGACGGCGCTGGTATAGGCGCCATGCAGTTGATTCGGACCAAGGCCACTCGGGACCGAGCTGACGGAGGGGCTCCCGCCTTTGTCGGTGGCGACATGGGCGTGGCAACGAGCGGAATTATTATCTCCGCCAAAGCAAACCGCCGCATGATGACCATTGTTATCGGCAAGTACGAGCGGTGTCAGGCCGACGTTTAAAAACAATACGACCGGGATCAGGGCTGCGCTTAAATATTTGAAGTTTTTCATAAGTGGAATTCTAACATTATTTCTGTAGATTTTCAATGATCTGATGCTAGAATAAAACTAATGTTTCTCCATAAATATAACTATTGGATAATCGGACTGCTCTGCCTTGCGGCGGTGATCGTTTTGACCGGTTTGCCAACTTCTAATAAAAATTTGCCTAACTACGCCGACGGCAATTCCTTATTTGACGATCATTATTATCTGGGAAAAGTCAGCAAGGTCGGCGCTACCGAAATACAGAACCATCAGGGAGTGCCGATGACTTTTCAAAAAGTTAGCGTGGTATTGACCAGCGGTCCGGAAACAGGGAGGGAGATCGCGATTGATAACGGAGGCGGGTCGGAACTGGGGGATTATCAAAAAGCCAATCTGGGGGAGTCGGTGGTGGTAACCAAGACCTCCGATCTTGGTGAGTCGGCTTATTATATTTCCGACAAATATCGGCTACCCGAGGTAGCGATGATCCTCGCCGTTTTTTTCATTTTGGTGGTGGCGATGTCGCGGCTTAGGGGATTTACTTCCATTATCGGGCTGGTCATCAGTGTCTTGATCCTGGCCAAGTTCATCGTCCCGAGAATATTGGCCGGGCAGGATCCGATGCTGATCGGGCTCGCTGGCGCTTTCGCGATCGCCGTCCTTTCCATCTACGCCGCTCATGGTCTGAACAAGCGCACCACGGTGGCGGTGTTCAGTACTCTGTCCACGCTCGCAATCGCCGCCATCATGTCCATTGTCGCCGTAAATTTTTCCCGACTTTTCGGTTTGGGCAGCGAAACCGCGTTTTATCTCCAAATGGGGCAGGCGGGGGATCTGAATCTGCGGGGCCTGCTTTTGGCGGGAATTATCATCGGCGTTCTTGGTCTGTTGGATGACGTGACTACCGGCCAGGCGGCGGCGGTTGATGAAATAACCAAAGCCAATCCGGATCTTTCTTTCCGGGAACTTTACAAAAGCGGCATTTCGGTCGGTCGGGAACACATTACGTCTTTAGTAAATACTCTGGTGCTGGCCTATGCGGGCGCTTCTTTGCCTCTGTTCCTAGTCTTTTATCTGAATCAGAGCCAGCCCCTATGGGTGACCCTAAATACGGAATTTATTTCCGAAGAAGTGGTGCGAACCCTGGTGGGAAGCATAACTTTAGTGCTGGCGGTGCCGATCGCTACTTTGCTCGCCGCCTATTTTTTCTCCAAAAAAAGAAGTAAATAAAAATCCCCCGCCACAACTTCGCAGATGTGGGCGGGGGATCGTGGTGATGTTTTAACTCCGCAGAGTTTTCAGGGCCTCATTCCAGGCTGACTGCAGGGCAGTCTCGCGGTCGTGAGTTAGCTCTACGCAATGTTTGACGGCGACTTCTAGGCCAGCGTTCTTTTTTGCGCCAATGAATCGGATGACATCTCGAACTTCGCCGGCCATCTCCGTCGCGATTTTCGGGTCCGGGTTGTGGGACAGGAATGACAGCAAGCCTTCGGCGAGGAGTAGCGCTAGATCTACTTTGGCGGCTTTGCGCAAGATCTTTTTGCCGAGCTCCTTCGGTTTGTTCTGGGCAAACCAACCGATACCGACGGCCAAGTCGTATTTCTTGCGACCGGAGTTGGGATGTTCCCACCATTCACTTGTGGGAGTGAGGACGTCCGCAACTTTCAGATAATATTCCGCTCTGGCCCGAATGGCCCTGGCGTTGATGAGCGGCGGCACCCCTGGTCTCTTGCGGACTTCGTTGAGAAGCTCGTGTAGTTCGGGGTTGGTGATGGGGCCATCCACTCCGATCAGCGGGTTCTTGGGTAGCGAATTCAGAATGTCCTTGATCAGCCGGACGGTTTGCTTCATCGGAATGGAATCGGAGCGCACCAGAGTTTTGGTGCCACCGGCCGCTTCGATCACCGGCTGAACTATTTCAGAGAGGTGAGCAGTGATGACCTGGGCTGTAGAGTAAAAAGTCAGGAATGACGGACTGCTGTCTGCGATGGTCGTCTGCCAGTCCCCATGAACCATATGGAACTGCCGGCCCTCGGCAACGCCTTTCACTCTGATGATTCCGGATCCGGCGCTTTCAAGCCAGCTCCGAACCGTTTGGAGACCGACCAGTGGTTTCAACAGAAAACTGTAGGTGAAAAAGCCGTGATCGTGATGATGTTCGTACTCGTCGTCATGCTCATGATGATGGTCCTTATCGTGGCCGTGGTGGTGTCCGCAGGAGCAGTGATCGTGTTGCTCGGTGAGCGCCTCATCCTCCGTGACGGCCTGAATGATCTTATCCGGAATCACACCGTCAGCCGGCAGAAGAACTACTTGTTTGCCGGGAGCGTGGCGTCCGACATAGTCCAAAGCTTCCCCAAGAGCCCAGCTGTTTAGCTTGGCGTTTTTCGGATATTTGGTAAGAGCGACGATGTTTCCTGCCTGAAGCTGGCTTGGCACGATGCCCAACGCGTCATTTTGCCTAAGATGTTTTACGTCCAGCAGGGAAATGACTCTGGGAGTTATACCGCATTCTTTCAGTACCCGGGGAACTTCGGATCCCTCAACAAAACCCAGCGGTTCAACTACAGTGAAGGCGTACTCTCCGGAGTCATTCAGTTTTTTCAGTAGAGACTTGAATTCCGAAACGTCGCGGCATCCGAAGCAACCGGAGTTCATTGGCCGAAAGTCGGCCTGGCCGGCAATAATGGCGGCGTCGACCGTTTCCGGCGTGCCGTCATCGTTAAAGATGAAAGCGCATTTTCCCGTAAGCTTGCCGGACCGGAAAAGATTACCGGCCAGGGTCGTCTTTCCGGAACCGATAGGTCCGATGACTAGGATAGTTTTCAACGAGCACCTCCTTGAATAAAGGAAATCATTCCCCGAATTGAGGAATGGGGAAAAGATCTTGTCCTTTCCTCATTCCTCAATTCTCCTCCGGCTATGTAAGTATTAACGAATGCATTATCGTTTCCGGATTGGAAGAATTTATTTCCCGTTTTTTAAGGTCGCTTACGAACAGCCGCTCATTCACGGGTTCATATAAAAGCGTCCGCGATCCGCGGACCGTCCGGCAAGCTATCTTCGCTGTCGGGTTGGTCAGGCGTACCCGGTTGAGGATCTTATTTTTGTCCTTGGCCATCACGGCGACCCAGACCGCGTCGGTATTTCCAAAGTCATATTCTTCGGCGTTAGCGGTAATGATTTGGATATTCTTCTCTAAACCCAAGATTTCTATAACCTTCCGGGAAATTTCCACTGCTTCCGGATTTTTATCCAGTACGGTGATGGGGCAATGGAAATTTAGCGAGATGGCGACGGCTGATTCCGGCAAATAACCGCCACCGACGAAGCACACTGACGATTTTTCATTTATTTCCAAGGCTGCCGCTTCTTCCAGAGCGAAATCAAAAGTCCTTTTCAATTGAGAGCTCGACAGGAAGCCGTTTTTTTCTGGAGTATCCAGGATCTTTTGGGCCTCCAGCTTTTCCAGGCCGGTTTCGTATCGGTCGAATATTTCCCGGCCGATCTTTTGGCATTCCGCCAGCCTTTCATCCGGAAATCTGAAAAAGTAGTTATATGCGCTTGCGCGGGCTATCTGCTCCAGCTTTTCCATTTCCTTTCTGAATATGGGATCGGAAATGCCTATTTTTTTATCCAATAAATATTGGATGGCCGAAGTAACCCCCTCAATTTTCATTACAAGGTTCCGAGCGGTAGTTTCAGTAGCGGTATCGGATAAGTTCATTTTTATTATTTAGACCTGGAGCAAGAGAGGCAGAAGCCGAATATTTCTAGCCGATGATCAATGGTGGCAAATCCTTTTTGGGAGAGCAGTTTTTTAATGAATTTTTCATCATAAAGATCCACATCTTCTATCTTTCCGCAGCCACCGCATACTAGGTGATGATGATGGTCCTTCATTTTTTCGTAGCTGGCTTCTCTGTCGGAAATAAAAACCTTGTGGATCACGCCATCGGCTTCCATCTTTTCCAGCTGGCGATAGACGGTAGTTTTGTTGGGGGATAGCCCCTTCCGCTCCAATAGAGCGAGCAGGTATTTGGCCACAAGGGGTTTTTGAGCGCTCTCCAATATTTCTATGATTGCTTGACGGACTTCCGTATTTCTCATTGGGGTATACTAACGCAACTTGGTTGCATTAGTCAATAGGGCATGCTATACACTACCCAGCTCTCAAAATGTCTTAAGGAGGGTACATGTACTTAGCCCTGATCGCTGTGGCGGCATTCTCCGCTACGTTCCTTGGCGGACTTTTCGCGATACGGTTGAAGGATCGCCTGCATCTCATTCTCGGCTTCAGCGGAGGGGCGGTGATCGCGGCGGCATTATTCGATCTTCTGCCGGAAGCCTTTGAGCTAGTTGGCGAAAGAGGTTCGCCAAAATTTGTAACCACTTTAGTTGCCGTCGGATTCCTTACCTATCTTGTTTTGGATAGAGTATTGGGATTTCATGACCATTCTGGGAAGTGTTGCCCGTCTCAAACCGGCCGTGGAGCTTTGGGAGCGGGGAGTCTTTCGGTCCACAGTTTTTTCGATGGGTTGGCTCTGGGTTTGGCCTTCCAAGTTTCTGCGAAGGTCGGATTGATCGTTGCCGCCGCGGTGCTGACGCATGATTTTTCCGATGGGATAAATACCGTTAATCTTGTGCTGAAGAACGGTGGAACCAGAAAGCAGGCCCTGCGTTGGCTTCTAGTGGACGCGGTTGCTCCGTTACTCGGCGTTGTCTCCACATTGCTATTTTCTTTACCCGAAACTCTGCTCGGGATCACGCTGGCGGTCTTTTCCGGATCTTTTCTTTACATCGGGGCTAGCGATCTGGTCCCGGAGAGTTACCATAATCATCCGAAAAAAGTCACCACCTTAATGACGATCGCCGGAATGGCGTTGATGTATCTGGTGATCTCGATCGCCGGATAAAATCGAACCCGTAGTTGTTCTACGGGTTTTTTGTTTGTAGATTCTCAATGATCGCCACTTCCAGCGGGACGATGGCAAAAGGGGAGTAGCGCATTTCGCTATGGGCGCGGATAAGGGATTTTACAAAGTTGATATGCTTATCGGCGGTTACTTTCATACTTTGCCCCTTCATTTTTTCCAATTCTTTTTTCGTCAGTTCGTTTTTGTATAACTCATCCAGCTTCGGATCGAATTTCAGACTTAAAAGCCGCCGCCAGTAGTTGATGAGCTCTTTGTTGAAGTCCACCAGGTTGTAGCCGTTGGAACTCAATTCATCAATATATTTCAAAGCGCTGGAAAGATCGGCGGCCAGGATCAGTTCCGAAAAATCGGCGGTGCGAGCCAGGCCTACCTTGCCGATTATTTTTTCCACGTCTTCGGCGGAGATCTCCGTTTTGATGCTGGCCATCTGATCCAAAAGAGATTCCGCGTCGCGCAGGCTTCCTTCTGCGGAGGCGGCGATCAACTCAATGGCATCTTCGGCGGCTTTGATCTTTTCAGTCGCGGCGATCCTTTTTAATTTCTCAATAATTTCTTCTACGGTTAACTTTTTAAAATTGAAACGCTGGGTACGGGAGACGATAGTGGGCGGAACTTTTTCCAGCTCGGTAGTCGCTAAAATAATGATCGCGTGGGCCGGCGGTTCTTCCAGGGTTTTTAAAAGCGCGTTGAACGCCTCGCGGGTAAGCATATGCGCTTCGTCAATGATCACGACTTTGTAGTCGTAGGAAGAAGGGGAGAGGCGAATGCCCTCGCGTAGTTCGCGCACATCATCAATGCCGCGGTTGGAGGCGGCATCAATTTCAATTACATCCAGCGCCCGGCCGGAATCAATTTCCGAGCAGTGCCCGCATTTATTGCAGGGCTCGCCTTTTTGATGGAAAGCCTTATCTTCTTTGCGGGTTTCGCAGTTCGCCAGTTTGGCAACCAGGCGGGCAATGGTAGTTTTGCCGGTGCCTTTCGGGCCGTAGAAAAGATAGGCATGCGCCAGCTTATTTTGCCTAGCGGCATTCTTAAGAACCTCAATTATTTCTTTTTGGCCTAAAAGTTCGTCAAAACTTTTCGGACGGTACTTTCTATATATAGCCAGCGCCATGCCATTAATTTTATATTAGTTTCAGGTAATAAAAAACCCACTCGTTTTGCGAGTGGGTGGGTTTGTTAGCCGGTGATCGCGAGGCCCATCCGGATCAGGTGACTGCGATAGATGTAGTCGGGTTTCTCGAATGACTGTTTGAAGTTCCGCGCGCGGTATTCAACTTCTTCCCGCGCGACCCACATCACCGCGTCTACGTTACCCGCCAGATCATTGCGAGTGCTAAGATCATTGAGGTTCGAAACATCCTCGGCGTTCACCTCGAAAATGTATACCCAATGTTTGTCGCCGGAGCGGCCGGTCTCTTCTTTGGGTTCGCCGACCATCTTGATCAGGCCAAGTTTTTTGGCCCATACGGCGTATTCTCTGATGATCTTGTTGCGATCCTCAACCTCCTCTTTCAGTTTTGGCGAGCCCTCGGGCAATTTCTTGATCCGCCTGGTCAGATTATCAAGATCTTCGGACATTTTTTCGAAGCGGCGGATGGTCAGCACTTTTTCCCTGTCCTCGTCGCTCATATATTCCAAATAGTCCAACTCGTGTTCTCGGCCGGCAAATTCCTTCATCAGTTCTTTGGCAATGTTCAGGATCGCGTTGGTTTCTTCGAACAACTCACGAACCGCGCCCTCATGCAGATCTTCATCTTCCCGGATCCCGCCCCCGGGCATTCCACGGCCGGGATCCTTTGGTCGGCCATCCGGCATCGGTTTGGTGAGGTTATGCACCAGCACCATATCCGTCCACTGGCCCTGCTCGTCTTTTTTTACGAGTTGCACGAAAGCAGAACCTTTCGTTTTTGCTCTTTCTTCTCTGGCCACGGCGACCTCCTCTTTTTCCTTTCGGGTTCCATAAAAACTTGTTAATGACTTGGCACCACGCCAAATCTTGCTACCGCCATTCTACAATATTTTGTTTAGCGCGTCAAGTAATTCCGGAGTGGGTATATTTTTCTTTTCCTTCGGCTGAAAAATTGTGCTTAAATTAAGGTAAATCTATGCGAGTGAGGAACGCCATCATTTTAATCGGAGTTATTCTAGTCGGCCTCGGCTTTTTTTTATTTGTTGGGAGATCTAACCGGATCGTTATCGGGGTGGCTGAAGACGCGGGCATCGATAAGCAGGTGGCGAAGGTGGCATTGGCGCAGACTATACCGCCGGTTCCGTCTGACATAGAACCGCAAAAACAATTACAGAACCCGCCGGAAAGGATCAAGGCGGTTTACGCGACCAGCTGGTCCGCCGGAAGCGAGAAAAAATTGGAGTATCTCATTAAGCTGATTAAGGACACCGAACTGAACGCGATCGTGATCGATGTGAAAGATTATTCCGGCTATATCACCTACAACACCGATCTGGAGTTACCGAAAAAATATAACGCTGTCGATCTTCGGATACCGCAGATCAATAAACTGATCAAGCGTTTGCATGACGAAAATATTTACGTGATCGGCCGCATTGCCGTTTTTCAGGATCAGCGTTTGGCGTTGGCTCGGCCGGAACTCGCTTTGTACAGTTCTTCGACCGGACAGACCTGGAAAGATAACAAGGGTCTGATGTGGATGGATACAGCCGCGCCGGAAGTCTGGGCCTACAACGCCGATATTGCCAAAGAAATTCTGGCGCGCGGTTTCGATGAAGCTAATTTTGATTATATCCGTTTTGCTTCCGACGGCCCGCTGACCGATATTAAATATCCTTTCTGGGACGAGAAGACCTTGAAGACCCATATCGTCCGCGACTTCTTTAAATACCTGCATGAACAAATTCCCGATGGGAAGATCTCCGCCGATCTTTTCGGATTGGTGACCGTCAATAAAGATGGCCTGGGGATCGGGCAGCATCTTGAATATTCAATACCTTATTTTGACGCCATTGCTCCGATGACCTACCCCTCTCACTACTTCACCGGATTTATTGGTTATGAAAATCCCGCGGATCATCCGTATGAGGTTGTTAAATACTCTCTGGATTCTGCGGTCAAGCGTATTGAAGATTTCCGGGTCTATGCCTCAACCACTCCAATGAACGCCAAATTGCGGCCATGGATACAGGACTTTAATCTTGGCGCTACCTACGACGCCGCCAAGGTCCGCGCCCAGATCAAGGCCTTTGATGATTCCGTGGCCGGACATCCGGAACTCAATGGCGGCTGGATGCTTTGGAATCCATCCAACGTTTACACTAAAGATGCTCTGGTGCCGGAAGGCGGAGAAGTCGCTCCCGTCGATCTTCCAGATCCGGTTCCCATGCCTGCCGCGGCGCCGCAATCATGACGACGAATTATGAAGTAAAACTTCAGCAATTTTCCGGTCCAATGGGAAAACTATTGGAGCTGATCGAGGAGAAAAAATTGGAGATCACTGCTATTAGTTTGGCGGAAGTTACGGCCGACTTTTTACGCTATGTGAAAACTCTAGAGAAGTCTGCGCCGGGGTTGATCGCCGATTTTTTGGTAGTGGCGGCGAAGCTGGTGCTGATCAAATCAAAAGTGCTTTTGCCGATGCTGGAGCTTTCCAAGGAAGAGGAAGAAGACATAAAAGATCTGGAAGGGCGGCTTCGTATTTATCGTGAATTCAAATTGGCCAGCGAGCATATCCGCAAGTTGTGGGACAAAGATCGCCCGGCTTATGCCCGGCCGTTGTTCTTGGGTCTCGGCGAGCAGTCGGTTTTTTATCCGCCGGAGTCGTTGAAGTTGAGCGACCTTACCCGCGCCATCAACAACTTGGCGGCTGTCCTGAAGGTGTTGTTGCCGGAGGAACAGACGATCAAAAAAGCGGTCATTACCATTGAACAAAAGATTGAAGAGTTGTTAAATAGATTGAAAGCCGCCGGCCAGCACAGTTTTCGCACGATGGCTGACCAGAAAACCCGTAACGAAGTGATCGTTTTGTTCCTAGCGATCCTGCATTTGCTGAAAGACCGGATCATCAATGTCGAGCAGGGCGATCGATTCAGCGATATTGTAATTCAAAAAACCAATGCCTGATCTAGTTTCTAAAATCGAAGCCCTCCTTTTCATCTACGGCGACGCGCTGGAGATAAAAAAGATCGCTAAAACTCTTAAAGCTTCCGAGGAGGAAGTGGAAAAAGCAGCCCAGCAGTTAGCGGAGGATCTCAAAGCCGAAAATCGGGGTTTATTCTTGGTTTCCGACAAAGAGAAGATCCAATTGGCCACCAAGCCGGAGTTCAGTTCGTTGCTGGAATCGGTTATTAAAGAAGAATTGCGGGAGAATCTTACTCCGGCGGCCCTGGAGACTCTTTCCATCGTTGCTTATGCCGGACCGATGACCCGGGCCGAGCTCGATTATATCCGCGGCGTGAATTCCAGTTTCAGTCTACGCAATCTTTCCATCCGCGGACTAGTGGAGCGCTATCCGGACCCGAAACGGGGGAATGTCTATTTGTATAAGCCCAGTTTTGAACTTTTGAAATTCCTAGGTGTAGCGCAGGTTGGGGACCTTCCGGAGTATGAAAAGTTCCAGCAGTTGATCGAAAAATTAAGGAATCCGGTGGAACCGGCCTCTTCGACGGGCTCCGGGCAAGTAAAAGATGAAAATGCGCCCCAAGCATAGAACCGAACACAACCTCGCCGCTTTATTTTTTGTTGTTCTTGTTTTGGCGCTGGCTTTAGCGAGCGGCGCGAAGGGTCATGCAGAGCGGGCGATCGAAGCGCA
The DNA here is from genome assembly GCA_964503795.1 of uncultured Candidatus Saccharibacteria bacterium. GTDB lineage: Bacteria > Patescibacteriota > Minisyncoccia > UBA6257 > WO2-44-18 > JAUSKF01. The sequence continues at coordinate 15,739 of CAZDBT010000004.1, read as the reverse complement.
AAGACCCGCTGCCGCGCTAACCGTGATCAATAAAATTAAGCCCGCCCAGGCGGGTAAACCCACCGCCTCTCTGACGCCATCGATCGCCGCTACCGCCGCTTTGGTGCAGGATGTTACTCAAAACCAGCCGATCTTTGAACTTCACTCCAACAAGCAGTGGTCGGCCGCTTCGCTCACTAAACTGGTCACCGCTATGTCGGCGATAGAAAGCTTCAGCGGCGAAGAGCCGGTGATCAAAGTCAGTTCTCGGGCCATTGCCACCGAGAGTTCCGCCGGTAACTTAGTTGCCGGCCAAAGTTACCGTTTGACGGATCTTTTGCGGGCGATGCTGGTTTTTTCCAGCAATGACGCCGCGGCCGCCATCTCGGAATATTTCGGCGGGGATAAATTTATTGCTTTCATGAATCAAAAGGCTGCCGAGCGCGGCATGGCCAACACCCGTTTTTTTGACCCGCACGGGCTTTCCCCTCTGGATCTGACCACCGCTCAAGATTTGGAACGCCTGATACGTTACCTTTATGACCAACATAAAGACCTTCTGGATATCACCAGGGAAAAAGCCGAAGGTGGCACCCATCCTTTTGCCGGTCAGGAGGATTTTCTGGGAGGCAAGACCGGATTCATTGATGAATCGGCCGGTAATCTGATATCCTTATTCAATTATCAGGGTCACCCTATCGTCATTATCGTGTTAGGGAGTAAACAGCGCGCCGAAGATACCCAGATATTAAAGGATTGGTTTTTACCCAAATGATCGTACTCCAAGCAGTCAGAGTTATCGGTTTATCCCTAGTGTCATTTTTGGTGGCTCTGGCTTTAACACCTTTGGTTTCCAAGCTTCTTTTTAAATTTCACGCGGCTAAACAGATCCGTTCCAGCGATGCCGCTCCGGTGTTTTCCAGTCTGCACGCCAAAAAAGCCGGCACTCCGACGATGGGCGGCTCGATCATCTGGGTCACGGTTTTGGGTTTAGCGATGTTATTCCTGATCCTCAACGCATTATTCGGAGGCGTCTGGACCTATTTGAACTTTGTTGACCGCGCTCAAACTTATTTGCCTTTGGCCGCTATGTTCATCGCCGCTATCTTAGGTCTGTCCGACGATATTCTGGGGGTGATGCGGATCGGCCCCTATGGCGGGGGATTGCGGATGACCCAGAAGCTGGTGCTCTATCTGATCTTGGCGATCATCGGCGCTCTTTGGTTCTATTATCGGTTGGATTGGAGCATTTTGCATATTCCATTTTTCGGAAATATTGAGATCGGCTGGGGCTACATCCCTCTATTCGTGGTTACGATTGTCGCGAGCGCTTTTTCCGCTAATGAGACCGATGGTTTGGACGGACTGGCGGGCGGCGTCCTGCTCTTTGCTTTTTTGGCTTTGGCGGTTGTGGCTTTCGCAATCGGCCGCTATGATCTTTCCACTTTCAGCGCCGTGATCATTGGCGCTCTGCTGGCTTTTCTCTGGTTCAATATTTATCCGGCCAGATTTTTTATGGGCGATACCGGATCAATGTCGTTGGGGATCACGATGGGCGTGATCGCGATGCTGACCAACACCACCCTGCTCCTACCGTTCTTTGCCTCCATTATGGTGCTGGAATCGGTTTCGGTAATTATTCAGGTGATCAGCAAAAAGCTTCGGGGCGGCAAAAAAGTTTTCCTGTCGGCGCCGATCCACCATCATTTTGAGGCGTTGGGCTGGCCGGAAACTAAGGTGACGATGCGATTTTGGATAGTTTCCGCTATTTTCGCGGCTCTTGGCCTGATCGTTTTCTTCCTGGAGAGATATCTCATATCGTAGTTCCGCGCCTTGATTTCAAGTTGTTTTTATCGTTAAATAATTCCAGCACTAAATATTTCCAAAGAGGCGCAATGTGGTCAACGTGGATCCAGAAAGTCGACAAGGCGATGCATGTCATCCCACATGCTTTGAAAAAGTCCGTGACCGAATTGAGAAATCCTGTTTGGGACACTCGTTGGGCCGTGATGGCTTTTCTTTCGCACTACGCGTTGGGTTTTTTGCTGGGCTTGTTGCTAACCTCGTTGATCTTGATCATCTCCCGATGTTTTGGGGCGGCAAAGGTAGAATGCTCCATCCGCCGCTATGCTTTCTGGCTTTGTGTGTCGCTCTCTATTGTAGTGCACGTATTGGAGGACTATTGGTTGGGGTGGTTCTAGAGAAACGACGTGAACGAAAAATGAAACAACCGAGCGGTTAGAACTTATCTGCTCGGTTTTTTTTTATTTCAATTTTAGCGGTGTTATACTAACTAGGAAATCTAAGTCTTATGAATCATTTTCGTTACCGCGTCGCCATACTCTTTTCGGTAGCTATTTTAAGTTTTGTAGCAGGCATTTTGGTGACGAAGTTATTAACCGCTAGCTATTTAGGCGCCGATCGCGGGAAGATCATCCGCCAAACCACAGAGAAATTCATTTCTCCTATTTTAAGCTGCGAGATCGGACCGGAAACAGATTTTACCGAATTGAAACCAATCAGATATGTCTTGGATCAATATATAAAGCAAGCAACCGCCGACCATTTGGCTGATAATGTATCGGTCTATTTCCGTCTGATGAATACCGGCCGGTGGCTGACCATCAACAAAGAGGATCTTTATACCCCTTCCAGTCTTTATAAAGCGATCGTTCTGTTGGCTTATTACAAAGAAGCCGAAACCAACCCGGGAATACTTAATCGGTCAATAAAATACGTGAGCGACGGTTCGGTAGATTATCTTTATGGCGGGGTCCGGGAGGATCTGGTTTCCGGAGGATATTACACCATCAATGAACTGTTAAATTATATGATCACAAAGTCGTATAATTCCGCGATGCGGACGTTGATAGATTATTCCGGTCCGACAATCTTTTCCGGAGTTGCCTCCAATCTTAGTTTGCCGCTTGCGAAAACCAATTCCCAAGAGGAAGCCGGCGTGATCTCCGCCATGGATTACTCATTGATCTTCCGGGTCCTGTTCGGCGCTTCTTATCTGGACCGGGAGATGTCGCAGCGCGCCCTTGAGCTCTTGTCGAAGACCGATTTCAATGATGGTTTGCGCGCCGGCGTGCCGCCCGAGGTGGAGATCTCTCATAAATTCGGCATACATACTTCCGACCCGACGGTGATCGGCAGCGCCGAACAGCTGCATGATTGCGGAATTGTGTATTTCCCCCGGCATCCCTATTTGTTATGCGTCATGACCAAAGGTCAGCACAAGCAAGACCTTGCCCGAGTGTTGGCCGGAGTTTCTAAAACCGCTTACGCCGGCGTGACGGATTTCTTCAAGCAATAAACCAGCCTTGGCTTTTGCCTAACCCGTGGTTGCCAAAATAAGAAAGATGTTTTAAAATATTACCAGCTTTTTCGGGATATGGAACATGCCGAAAACCTATGTTGCCGATGAAAAAAGACTGGCGCTTTTCCGTCATGACCTGCTCAAGCCGTTGGTCAACGCAGAATTGCGTGATCGTTTGGCGGAGCTGTTGATCGGAGATGAAAAAGACTTCATGGCTGCTTTTTCAAAAGTTGCGATTGAGTCCGGTCGGATAATTTCCCGGCTGTCCCAGGGCTTGGACGACGAGTCAACTCACTCTTTGCGGATGGCCTGCTCGATGTTAGTGGTCGCGGATTGCAATGCGATCTTTCCCAAGGACTTCCCGCATGCCATCGCCCTGCTTATGCTTAAGGACCTTCACGGCTTTCAATATGCCACCATCGATCGGTCGCGAGTCGCGGCTATCGATAAGGATGACGATTTGTTGAGGGTTCCAGTGCTTCGGGCCGATTCTGTAAAAGATTTTAACGAAGGCCGCCGATCATTGGCTTGGCTGATCGAGAAAAAATAAGGACTGCAAAGAAAAACCCCGCCACAACCTTATAGATGTAGGCGGGGTATTTTTATTGCCAATAATGCGGTCCAACACGTAGGCTGTTGGCGAGACAGACGCCGATGGCGTTGCCCAAGATCCCATGAGCGATGCCGATCATAAAAATATTCCGGCAGTTCAGAAAGATGTAGACCGAGGCGGCGCCGACGATCGGCGTAATGATCATCAGGGTCGGATTCGGGGTGTGCACGAAGAAGAACAACATTCCGGCGCAGATCGCGGTTTGGATCGCTGCCCGACGTTCACATTTTCCCGCATCGGAGGATCTGGCAAAGATGGAGTAGATCCGGCTTGCGACATAGCCCTGGAGGAAGAACTGTTGGATCGTTCCCCAGACAATATACTTCAGGGTTCCCAGATAGATCTTCTTTGCCCAGAAGTCGTTGGCTTTCCAGAATTCCGGTTTGAAGTGATGTCCGGCGAGGCAGATAAGCGCCAGCGCCAACGCCGAACTCCAAGCCAGTGTCCCGGCCCAGGACCAATCCAAGTGATACAGAACTCCTTTTTCCCAACGACCGATGCCAAGGCTTTCGGTGTAATCACCGAGGTTTTTTTTCATCCCGCGGATCTGAATTGCAAATCCAGTGAGCACGAACGCTAGCAGTACTACCTGCGCCCCGTAAAATAGCGGAGGGTATGGCCGGAAAACCCAGATGTCCAGCATCACTAATACGAAGATGATGCCGACTTCGGTTGCCGACCACAATCTGTTCAGCCTCATTTTAGTGTCCTCCGTGTTCAAAGACGAACCACCAGAGGAAGCTGACCGAAGCGTTCACAACCGCCGAGATCGCGAGCGATCTTGTTTTATGGTAGACGACTCCGCAGCCTAGTCCGAGCGCTACGGCGTTTACCGCGGCGCGCCAGTTTGGGAATGCCCAAGGAGCCGGATCGTTCAGGGCGCAGATACCGTAGAGTAACGCCGAACCGGTGAGCGCGGGTAAGAAGCCAAATTTATCTTTCAGCGCTCCCTGGAAAACTCCGCGGAAGACCAGTTCTTCCGGGATCGCTTTCGCGAGGAAGAAAAAGAGCAAGAAAAGCGGCAGCGGCAAAGTCATCCATCCGTGGGAATATTTACTCAACATCAGTCCGTCCCAGTGGCAGATCGCCATCAGCGCGGTGATTCCGAGCAGGACGCAGAACGTTCCTGCCGCCCAATCCCAGTGCGCGCGTGTGGTTTTGATGAATCCTTCTTCTTGCGGGTTTCGCCAGACCTGAAAGATCGGGATCAGGACGATCGCCATCATTAAGGCGCTGGCGTAGCTTTGCGCCACCCAACCGAGTTCAAACATGGACAGCATCCAGCCCGCCGAGATAAACACGCAGTATCCTGGCCCTGGATTCCTGCTGTTATTGCGTTCCGTGGCGAACCAGATGGTCGGCGCCATTATGTAGCCGGTCGTAAAAAGGTAGAGAATCAGGTTCTTTTCCTGAATAAAGTAGAGCAGAGCCAGGTTGGAGATAGTCAAGAGAATGCCGATAATCATCGTCTTTCTTGCCGTCAGCTTGGGTTTATAACCCAGCACCAGGATAGCGACCAGCGCCATCAATCCGAAAGAATAAATGGCTTCCTTGGCGATGCTGTTAGACAAGATCTCGGTGAGTCGTTGCCACGTTGGCATCACTTTTTCCTTATTGAACATGTCAATCTGCTGCGCCTATATTACATAAAAAATAAAAAACTGGCAACTTATTGAGCTGCCAGTTCTCGGAACGCCTCCTTGATGATATTTCCGGTCTCCGAATTAAGCGACATTGTCTGTTCGTAGTGATACATATATTCCGGCTTTCCCTTCTTGTCCGTTGTCATCTTATAGAAGTCTTCCGTGGGAATAATGTAGCCGATCTCGTCGTTGGCGAGGCAGAAGATCATTTTCGCGCCGGTCATTTTTTTTAGCTCCAGCCCCAGCTTCGGCTGCATTTCTCCCGGAACGACCAGGATTCGAAGGTCGCCGATATCCACGATCCCGATTTCTGTTAGCACCTCGCGTTTATCGGTGAGGATCTCGGAGTTGTGTGGAATGACGCCAGTTTTCATTCCTTCCTGGAAGTAGAAGTTATTTAGGGGAATACTGACGGTTTTCCGGCGGATCCGCAGGCCTCCGGAGAGATCCACGGACTTTAGCGCGGACTTGGCGTCCACGATCCGTTTGGTCAGGCCGTCGCCCATTCCCTTCGCCCGTTCAGGCGCGGTCGGGTGGTTGTCGCGGACCAGATCCGTCCGGCAGGAGACCATCGCCCCCAGCAAGCCGTTAACGAACAGTCCCACGCCGCCGAATTCTTTTTCCATATCTTTCACCAGCGTTCCTGGATAATCGGCGCTCAAGAGCTGATTCTCGCCTTCAAAAGTTTCCGGATGGCAGCCGAAATTGGTCAGCGTGGCGATCCCGGAACCGTCCGGGCGTTTCACGAGCAGTGTAACCAACGCGACATCCAGTTCACCCGTGACGGGGGATTCTCTAAGATTTTTCGGCATATGGATATTTTTGGAATATCCTTCGCCGGAAGTTTCGATCGTTGAAAGTTCTGCCGGCTCCAGCTTGGCCGCTGTCTGCTCGATCAGATCAACGATCTTGGTCCGCAGGCCGGCGAGATAACTCTCGTTGCGGCCGGAACCGGCCAGATTGGGAGCGCACAACGGAAAAGCCGAGCGGCCCCAGATCCCGATCGTGTCGGGGCCGGAGTGAGTGTGAATGGAGCTGATGATCAGATGATCCGGATCCATTACCCCGCGGGCGCGCAGTTCTTCGCGTACTTTCAGCACGTCGTAGCGAATAAAGCCAATGAGGTCGAGCGTCACGAAAGCGATCCGGTCGCCCGAAGGCGTTTCCAGCATCAGACAGCGGGCGTAAAGGTCGTCATTGACCCCGGTCGCCAGCCTCTTTGGAGAAAACCCGGCCATCGTCAGCTGATTCTCCGGCGTGATTGCCACCTTTTCGGCGGCGGCGCGTAGCCGCCCGTTTTGGCCGACCGCGAATTTCTTGTCCACTTCCGCAGGTTTGGTGTCCGTTTTTCTTGAATGATAGGACAGAAAGATTCCGGCAATCACCGCGATCGCCAACACAACTACCGGTAGCCGCTTCATTACTTGCTCCTTGTTAAGGTACGCGGATATTCTACTAAAAAACCCCGACAATGTCGAGGTTTTGTTTTTTTATTTCACCAATATTTGCCCGCTGATGATCCAGAGCTTGCCGTTTCTCCATATCTCTACCCGCCAGAAGCCTGGTTGCAGTAGCCAGACCCCGGGTTTGTAGTCAGTGGAATAAAAAGGAAAATGGTCGATCAGGCCGACTTGCCGGTTGTCGCGATAGAATTTCATTTCCAGCTCGGAGGTGTTCCAGGTGGATTTATCTACGAGCAAAGAATCGGGTAGCCGCACTCTTATATGATCCGGTTTTTCTACCGAGTCGCCGGTAAAAAAGTTTTTGTCTTTTCTTTCGGCGATCAACTGGAAACCGGTCGGATCGCCGAGATAATCAAAAGCGATGTAGGTCCGTCCCTTTTTGATCGCTTCAAAGATCGCCGCCTGATTTAATTCTTGGTCTTTTTCCAACCAGATATGAGTTGAGATCAGGCCGAGGATCAATTCGTAAGGATCCATTTGGACACCTAAGATCTTTTGATTTTGATGAGCGTCCGGCGCCGCGAAGATCGGGATCGGCCGGCCGGCTTTTGTTGCCAGCGTCTGCCAGTAGTTAAAGAGCTGTGGCAGTGGTTCAATTACGCCATCATACATACTCCCCGGATCAAAGAAAGCCGATCTCACAATTCTGAATTTACTGATCAGGGCATTAGCGTGGAAATTAACCAGCTCGATCCCGTCTATGGCCGCGCTCTCAATGATCAGCCCTGATCCGACTTTTTCTTCATCAAATTTGCAGAAATTTTCCAGGTGGCCGTGCAGATGAAGACCGGGTTTCGGATCTTTCAGTGATGCCCAGAATTGCGAACTTCCTTCCGGCCCATTTCTTTCACTACCATAGATGAATAAAACCCCATTCACGTAGTCGGGATAATTTCCGGGCGGCAGTTTGCGAAGATGATCCGTAAGGATGATCCAGCGTATGCCGTCTCTAGCAGCGGCTTGTGACAATTCTTCCATTGTCCCTTTAGAGTCGTGCGAAAGGTAGCAATGTACGTGGATCTGCCCACGGATATCCACAAATCCGTATTCATCCGCGCTCGCCGCTGAACTTATCGCCTTCGGCGGTTCCATCTTTGCCGACATGTTCCGTTTTCCGATCCTCAAGCTCAACGAAAGAAGCGAGGCTAGCAAAATTAGGAATATGGCGAGGTAAGAACCGGAATTAAGGATCTTCCGGGGGAACTTTCTTTTGATCACTTTTCCGATCAGTTTGTGCCAGAAGGGGAGCATGATCAGTTGCGCGATGAGCAGAACCCATACCAGATGCCACAGCAGCTTCATTTCGATCTCCTCGTGTTTACTTATTTTAATGAACGACTGGAGTTTAGCAGAGCGAAAACTCTATTTCAAATAGAAAACAGAAAAAAGCCATATGCTACAATATTTAATATGTACAATGAACTGATTTTTTTGGCATTGGCGGCGATCGAGCTTTGCGCCGTTACTTTACTGGCCCGGTTCGGCAAAGAGTGGCTGTATGGGAGCATCTTGGGCAATCTGGTATTAATCAGTATTTTTGGAGCGCAGACAGTGACCGTTTTCGGTTTCACGACCAACAGCGGCAACATTTTCTACGCCGCCGTTGTCTACGCGATCTATTTGTTGATCGAGTTTTATGGCGGCTCGGTAGCCCGGCGTAGTATCTGGATCAGCGCCTGTTTGCTGGCAGTTTTCGTGCTCGTGACCCAATTGTCGGTGGCTTTGATCGGCGCGACCAATAGCGGCGTCGTCACTCAAGCCCTCAAAACACTTTTTCAGTTCGTCCCCCGGATCGCTGTTGGCAGCGTAGTCGCTTTCGTAATGAGCCAACTTGCCAATGTGTTTATTTATGAGGGTCTGCGCAGACGATTCTTGGGTCAACATCTTTGGCTTAGAAATATTGTTGGCGTGACGCTCGCCCAGGCCATTGATAGCGCCTTGTTCTTCTCGATCGCTTTTTGGGGATTTTTGTCTGGCCAAGTTTTGTTGGAGTCGATGATCACCGGATTTGCGGTAAAAGTGGCGGTTGGTATCCTAAGTACCCCTTTTCTGTATTTTGCTTTGCGTTTGAGGCCAAGTTCTACTCCTACGGCTTAATTTAGCTATTTATAAAACAAAAAACCGTCCCGCAATGCGGGACGGTTTTTGCGATAAGGCTTAAGCCTTTGCTACGTTAATAGCAGCCGCGCCTTTTTCGGTCTGAGTGACCTCAAAAGTTACGACATCTCCGACCTGCAATTCATCATAGGTTACACCTTGTAAGTCCTTAGAATGAAAAAAGAGGTCCTTGGTCTCACCTTCGCGGGAAATGAATCCAAATCCTTTGTCGGTAAGAGTTTTAATAGTTCCTTTCATTTGATTTTGTTTTTAGAGGATCGACGACGTCTTCTAGCTTCACAGCTGCATAAATATACCATACTTAATATTAATTTGTCAAGGGCTCGGCGTCTCTCTTTCTCGGACACGGAATAACTGGCTCCAGCGGCCAGTTTTCCTCAGTCTCGGCGGTTTCTCGTTCGGTTAACGAACGAAGCCGAGCGAAACCGCCTACGACACGTTCCTTAAAAGAGAACCGCCTCGCTTTGCTCTGAAATGTGCTATTTTCAGATTATGAAGAATGATCGGATTTGGGACGTAGTAGTGATCGGCGGTGGGCCGGCCGGGATGATGGCTGCCGGAAGGGCGGCGGAGCGTGGCCGTTCGGTTTTGCTGTTGGAAAAGAACCCCGCGCCGGGCAAGAAGTTGCTGATCACTGGCGGCGGGCGGTGCAATGTCACCAACAATAAACCGGAGATCCGTTCGATGGTTGCAAAGTACAAAGGCAACGACCAGTTCCTCTTTTCCGCCTTTTCCCAGTTCGGAGTTAAAGAAGCGTTGGAGTTTTTCAACAAGCGGGGGATGGATACCAAAGAAGAAAATGAGGGACGTATCTTTCCGGTCTCCGACAAGGCGCAATCGGTCTGGGATGTATTGGCCAAGTATATGAAAGAGGGCGGAGTTGAAGTAAGAACCTATGCCCCTGTCGCTAGTCTGGCTATTGGGGTAGATAAAAACATCGTAATTCGATTAAGAGATAAGGCTGATATAAAAGCTAAGTCCTGCATTGTTGCTACCGGCGGCACTTCTCGTCCGGAAACCGGTTCAACCGGGGAGGGATTTTCTTGGCTTAGGAAATTTGGCCACACGATCATCAATAATGATGTCGCGTTGGTTCCGGTCGCGTTGAAAGATGCTTGGGCGAAGAAGCTTGGCGGAGTTTCCCTCAAAGATATCAAGCTAACCACTTTCCAAAACGGCCAGAAGCAGGATTCCCAAAAAGGGAAGTTGCTTTTCACTCATTTCGGTATCACCGGTCCGACCGTTTTGAATATGAGCAAAGAAATAGGAGAGCTGGTTAAATATGGCGAGGTGGTTATTGAGCTGGATCTTTTTCCGACGCTGGATGCCGGCGCGCTAAAAAGGCAACTTCAATCTTTACTCGTTGCCGATAGTAATAAAAAGCTAAAAAATGTATTGAATAAGTTAATTCCCTCTGCGTTGGTCTCGGCAATTTTGAATTTGGCAAAAGTTGATGGTGAGACGGCTAATCATAGCGTTAGCAGTGAGGATCGCACCAAGCTTTCGGTTTTCCTGAAAGCGATTCCTTTGCACGTTAAAGGTTTGCTAGGCGCCGATAAGGCGGTTGTTTCTTCGGGTGGCGTGGCTTTGGAAGAAGTGAATTTCAAAACAATGCAGTCGCGGTTAATTCCAAACCTCTATCTTGTTGGAGACGTTCTCAATGTGGATCGGCCATCGGGTGGTTACAGCCTCCAGCTTTGTTGGACAACCGGTTTTGTTGCGGGAAGCAATAGCTAAGCTATTTTACTTCCAAGATCCGGTATTTTTTCTCGCCGAGCTCTGTTTTTATGATCACTTCGTCGCCCTGCTTGCGGCCCATTAAAGCGGCGCCAAGCGGGGAGTCGTTTGAAATCACGCCTTTTCCGGGATTAGTTTCAAAGGAGCCCAATATCTGAAAGGTGAATTTCTTTCCATCTGATTCCAAAACCACCGTAGAGCCAAGTTGGATTTTGCCGGAATTGCTAGCTTTGATGATCACCGCGCGCTTGATCTGATTTTCTATCATCAAGATCTGCCGATGAGTGCCTCTTAGCTTGCTCTTAGAGATCTGATACTCGGCATTTTCGGAGCGGTCGCCTAAGTCGGCCGCCGCTTTCGTGGTGACAATTTGTTCGGGCAGAGAAGCTTTAAGCCGGGCCAGTTTTTCCTTTAGCCGCTCCAAAGCTTCCTTGGTAAGAGGAATCGGGCTTTCATCGCGAACCATCAATTTTTCGTGTCTACGTAACGGGATTTGCATAAACTAGTTGAAGATCGTGATCAGATAGTTATCTATCTCACGCTGGTCCAAGTCGTAGAAAAATTTGTTCTGGTCATGCAGATAGTTTGCCAATGCGACTCCTACGAAACGCCAATGCCAGGGCTCAAATTGATAATAGGAATTATTTTTCGGATAGGAAAGTATAAAACCGAATTTGTAGGCGTTGTCGTTCAGCCATTGGAAAGCGGGGGATTTCTCAAATGCCGAAAAGTTGCCATCCACGTCCAGAGTAGTGAAATCAACCGCGGTTCCCAGCTGATGTTCCGAGTAGCCCTGGTCGGCGGAAAATTGATTTGCTCCCGAGCCATAAGTTACTTTGTAGCCGGACTTCAGGACCTCCTGATCATAGAATGACCGATAGGCCGAAATGATCTGCAATTTAAGATTGCTCTGATCCGCTGCCACTAGTAATTTCTGAAGATACGGGAAAGCTCCGGAATGAATTAATTGCGGCCGATTTTTTTCATATAAATATTGAGGATCAATGCTGGTGAGTTGAGATGGGATATAGTTTTCGCTTAGGAAATATACTTTGGAATACTTTCTCAACAGTTCCGGGTCGGTTACGCTCAATTTCTGCAAAGTGCCCACTATCGTTGAGACTTCGTTTATTTTCGCCTCAAAGACATTATTTTTGCCTTGTTCCGTTTGTAATGTTTGGTTTAGGGCGGCATTTTCACTTTGCGCCTGCGCTAAGCTAGTTGTCGCAACGTTTAATTGCGTCTGGATCGCCGTTATGTTCTTTTGCAGATCCTTGTTACTCTCGTTCAGCTTCCAATACGCATAGCCGCCGTAGCTGAACGCGGCGACAGTTGTCAAAATAAGGACCACGAATCTGATCGTAATTTTATTCACGATCTAATTATAACCCGAAACAGTACGAGACGTTCCATTATTGCCCCGTTCCGACCAGACAAATTCTTTGCCACGGCTGGTAGACGCTATGGAACCGCTGCTCTTTTGTTTCGCCGGTCGCATAATGTACGTCGTAGGTGACGTCCGCGGTAATTCCTTTGTGTGGTGTCTCACTACACTGGGTCTGCCCGATCGGCAGATCGGGACTGGCGACATATTTTATATCCGGCGCTGGTATTTCATTGGTCAGTACCGGATCGGAGACCTGCGCCAACCGGCCATCCCGCTGGCCGTAGAGTTCAAACGTCACTTCATTGCCTTCTACCTTTCCCTGCAAAAGAAGATAATTTCCCGTGTCATTTATAAACCGTAGATCCGGCTCCGGTCCGTAGATGGTCGCGTCCAGCCCTGGTCCGTAATAGGAAACTACATAGCGGTGCGGAGTTCTGTCGGTGATCGGCAATCCGGTATCCAGAGCGAGGCGGAATAAAGTGGTGGCCACCTGGCAGAGCCCGCCGCCCAGCTCCTTGACGCTCTTGTTGTCTTTGATCACGAATTCTTTCACGAACCCTTCCTCTTCGGTCGTCGTGCCGATCGCTTTCACGGCCGAAAATTCTTCGCCGGGCGCGAGGAGGACTCCGCTTAGATTGGATACGCCAACCTCTATATTATGTTTCCGATCGGCGCTACTGCCCTTGAAGCTGGTTTTGGCGGATCCGACCAATTCCTTAATACCATACTGGTCGATCGTGGCTTGAGTGATCTTCGGAGCCTCCTGGGTGATTTCCACGGGAATTTCCACGTTGCCCTTTTCCAGATGAAGGGTTTCTTGAGCCGCGGCAGAGGTTAGCGCGAAAAGCAGATTACCGGTGGCCATATATGACCCCTGCGTTCGATACACGACCCTCTCCACGCGCGCGACGGTCTTTTCCACGTCCACCACATTCCCGGGCTTGCCGGAAATAATTTCCACCAGTTTCCCATTCTGCATTTCAAAACGGCTGTTTCGTGGCGGGTCATCGATCGATGGCGCGATATTTTTTGACAGAAATGCCTCCAGTTTTTCCCGATTGATGCCGATCTCATCTTGTTTTTTCAGCGTCAGCCAGCTGGCCAGCGTGCGGCCGGCGATCCTCCATCGTCCCTCCCGGAAATAAAACACCATACTGGTATTTTGGGCTACGTCGTTAGCAAGCTGCAGAAAGGGTTTGAGCTTTTCGGCGGTTACCTGCGGTTCTTCCAGAGTGGGTTTGATCTGGATCGGTTCCGTCGCGAAAGACACCAGCCGTTTTTGCATCATCGCCATAACATAATCTATGCTCAACCGCTGACCCGCCTTGCCGGGAGTGATCACCATCCGATAACCGTTCCAGGTGAATTGAGTTTGCGCCGGACTTTTAAAGAAACCCATCAGCTCACGGAAAAGAAGAGATTGGATCGCCCACTTGTTGGGTGTTCCCGGCATATCCAGATGTCTCCCGAATACCAACGCGTAGAGCTGTTCCGGTATTCGTCGCCATGGTCCACCGGTACGTCCAAATTCGTAAGCTTGCCAAGTTGCGCCTTTCCAATCGCCAAAAGAAAAATATGACAATGAACTGTCGGTGGTCAGGCCGCTCACAAACGCCGGTATTTTAATTTCTTTCTGGCTTTTAGTGTTTTCAAATACCAAAGCAAATCCTTTGTCGGAAAGCATATCCACTCTGTTTTTGAAAAGTTTCACCACATCGCCATAGGCCATCCCTCCCACTGCTTCACCGCCTAAAACCACGCCGGGATAGAACCTCCCGCGATAGTGGAGTTGATAAGAGAGTCCCAGAAGACCCACGCTTATGACCACAAGAACGATCAAGGTAAGAATTCGCCCCTGTTCATTAATAAACTGCCTCATGCTTATATTATACCCTACAATTCTTGGGGTGATCCTTCGGTTATTGACATATATCGCCTATTATGGTAGAGTATTCCCTATGATGATCCATTTCGATAACGTCCCTTTCTATTCGCAATTTCAAGACATTCCAAGCGTGGAATGGCAGAGCGCGGGCTGTGGCATCGCGAGTTTAGCCATGGAAATGGAGTTTTTTAAGCCAAAAAATAAAGTATCCGTCACGAAGCTGCTTTTACAGGCGCTTGATCTGGGAGCGTATACGGTTGACGTAGGCTGGAAGCATAAAGAGCTTGCCGCGTTGGCGGAATTGTACGGCCTTACCGGAAAAAATTATGACTTTACGAATGCGAGCAACCAAACTGCGTTCGATCAGTTTAAAAATTTCTTGACCGGAGGTCCGGTCATCGTTTCCATCCATAATAAATTTAATCCTAAGGCCACGTTAGGGCATCTTGTTGTCGTGACCGGCATGGGAGATGGCGTGATCTTTTATCATGATCCGGCCTATGGAAATAAGACGGAGCGGAAGATCTCCGAAACCGACTTTTTGAAGGGCTGGAAAAAGCGCTTCATTGTGGTGCGGGAAAAGATGTTGGCCCAAAAATAAAAAACCGCCCCTAGGGGCGGTTTTTTATTTATACAACGGTCGGATTCAATCTTTGATAGATCTCGCCAACCGATTCTCTGGATACTTCCCGTTTCTTCCAAAAAGAGTTACTGTCCGACACATCGTTGTTCCGGATCTTCTTTAATTCCAAGAGCGTAGTGTATCTCGTATGCCCCAAGTCCTCATTAGTCTCGGTATCGGCGTCTTCTAAACCTTGATAGATCTGTTTCAGATAATTGTATTTATTTGGGATGTTTAGCTCAAGATTAGCCTTAGCATTAGACACAACATGATTGGCCAAAGTCGAGTTGGCTTCTATATATTCAACGAAGTCATGTACTGCCACAAAGAAATCAAAACCAGCGGGTGTTTTTACTACCTTTTGATACTTTTTCTCTAGACCCTGTTTTACCTTTGGGAGTATCTTCATTCCCAGATTTTACCACGAATCTCTGCAAAAAGCTAGTTTATTGACCTTTCGGGTTTATTTCAACGATGAGGGCAACCTGCCCAGCAACAGGGGCGGCGCATTCCGCCTTTCATTTTTGAGAGGGCCTTTTCTATGCGGATGTTTCTTGTTTCTATTTTTTTGCCAGAGGTAACCCAACAGATCCATTCGTTGCGCGCTAGCGGCGTAATATCCTCCCATATTGTTTTGGTGGTTGGATTAGAAGCGATAGCTTTTCGCAGATCCTCCGGAAGTTTGTGCAGAGTTTCTTTTTTTGGCATAAAGTTATTTTAACAGATTTTTCGGAGTCAATTGGACAAATCCCGAAAATTCGGTAAAATAATAAGCAGTTCATACATTCCGGAGTAGCTCAGCGGTAGAGCAGCCCGCTGTCAATTAGGCAGCTTCCTAGAGAAATCTAGGTCGAATAATGAGGTGAAATCGGAGAAGCCCCGCAGCGCGGGGTAATTCCGAGCCAAGCCCCAAATTTTGGGGAAGGTGTAGAGACTATCCCGCAAGGGAGTAGCGAATCGCATAGCGATT
>CAZDBT010000003.1:0-63661 GCA_964503795.1 uncultured Candidatus Saccharibacteria bacterium | reverse complement strand
CATGCCTTATCCACGCCGCCAGCGTTCATCCTGGACCAGGATCAAATCCTCATAAATAAAGTAAATTGTAGAAAGCAAAGAATAGTAAACTACTTTTTGCTTCCTGCATTCTACTTAGAATAAATTGGGACAACTACAAAATTTTTGACTCGTTTTGTTTGATTCTTGGTTGTGTTCCATAAAAATTAGGTACTAATTTTTTTATGAAACTATTCACTTATCAAAGT
The DNA here is from genome assembly GCA_964503795.1 of uncultured Candidatus Saccharibacteria bacterium. Classification (GTDB taxonomy): domain Bacteria; phylum Patescibacteriota; class Minisyncoccia; order UBA6257; family WO2-44-18; genus JAUSKF01. The sequence continues at coordinate 63,434 of CAZDBT010000003.1, read as the reverse complement.
CGCTGTGTTCTCTCATCCCTCTGGGGACTGAATAAAACACCCGCCTCACGCGACATCTCAAATATCGAGTGGGGCGGATGCTCTAATAAACTATTACCTTTTTACTGTTCGCTAATCAGGTAAAGACTATTATATACAAACGTCCCGCAAAGCGTCAATAGCAATAAAAAGACCCCGAAATTCGGGGCCTTGTCGTTAGTTGTTAGTCGTCTGTCTTTTACGGCTTCAGCTTCTTGACCAATTCATACAGCCTTCCGATCCCGCCGCCAAACTTATCCAGGAAATTGAGCAACCCTTCAGCAAAGGCATGCTCGGATTCATGCTTATCAACATTCACGACTTCGGCAGTCTTATAAACTACCACGTCATCTTTGAGAACGAACAAAAGCGAAGCGTCCTTGCCTTCCGTGTCGGTGTTCTGCGTAGAAAAATAGATACGGTCTTTTTCAGTGACGATGTCCTTAAAAGGAACGATGATCATCTGATAATGGTTCAGCTCTTCGAGCAACGGCTGAATGTTGTTCTTGTCGCGGAGCGCCGTGTCGAAGCACTGCTCACCGAAGATCTGCTTCATTCCCTCCGCGCCTGGTAGACGCTTGACGTTCGGAGCATCGGATAAAAATCCGATCCGGGTCAGTTCGTCTCTGGTCGTCGTGCCCTGCCTGACCTCATCAAATGCCGCCATCATCTTATCGCAATCATTCTTAAAAAGTCCGGTTTTCTCTTCCTCGTGGTGGGTCGAAACACAGCCGACTCCCAACACTAAGATCGGCAGGAACAACAGCCATCTGATTGTGCGTGTCACCTGTTAACCTCTCAATGGTTCTGCGGTTCAATATATGCTTTTACTGACCGATAGTCAATCTATTGCTTTTAATAATTTATTCGGCTATAATATCTCTCATTGATATGAAAACCGACATTCACCCCAAATATTTCGACAAGGCCAAAGTTAAGTGCGTTTGCGGCAAAGAATTTACTACCGGCTCCACCAAGCCGGAGCTTAACGTTGAAATCTGCTTCAACTGCCATCCTTTCTACACCGGCAAACAGAATTTGATTGACACTGCCGGTAAGGTTGAGAAGTTTAAAGCCCGCCGCGCCAAAGCCGCGGTTGCTCCGAAGATCGTAAAAAAGCCTCGGGTCAAAAAGAAGGAAGTGAAGTAAGAAAATCCCCTCCTCGCGAGGGGATTTTTGGGAGTAACATTATATAATAAAATCTATGACTGCAAACAAGATCATCTTAGAAGTCCGGGCGGGGGCGGGGGGCGACGAAGCCTCCATCTTTGCCGGCGACTTGGTACGAATGTATCAAAAATATTCCCTAAAACAGGGTTGGGCTTTTTCGATCTCCGATACTTCCCCGGGAACTTTGGGTGGCTACAAAACTTTTATCGGCCGGGTAGACGGAGAGGGCTGCTATGATGCTTTCAAAAATGAATCCGGCACGCACCGCGTCCAACGTGTTCCAAATACCGAAAAATCCGGCCGTGTACACACCTCTACTGCCACCGTGGCTATCCTCCCGGTCGTTGAGGCAAAAGAAGTAAATATCCGACCCGAAGATCTGGAAATAACTTTCTCCCGCGCCGGAGGCCCGGGCGGACAGAATGTAAATAAAATTGAAAGCGCCGTTCGCATCCTGCACAAGCCGACCGGCATAGTTATTTCCTGCCGCGTGGAACGCGATCAGAAATCTAACCGGGAAATGGCGATGGAAATGCTCCGCGCTAAACTTTACGCGATGCAAAAAGAAAAAGAATTCGGCGACGTCACCTCCAACCGCCGCGCCCAAGTCGGCACCGCCGACCGATCGGAAAAGATCCGCACCTACAACTTCCCAGACGACCGCATCACCGACCACCGCTTCGGAATCAAAGTTCATAATATTGAAAAGGTATTGGACGGCGACTTCGACGCAATCTTGGACAAGATCAAGAAGGCCCAACAGCCGAAATAAAAAACCCCGCAATGCGGGGCTGCTTCTAACTCTTTTTCTTCTTCGGCCAACGTCCGATCACGGTGATCTCACCAGGGTCAGCGCCTGCGGTGATTTTCGCCTTCGCAACGGCCTGTTCCGGAGTCATGGCGTTTATTGCCGCTCCCATATTCTCCCGAAGGTAAGCCATGGCATACTTTTTCGCCTCCTTTTTGCTCTTCGCGGTCACGATAACATCATTGAGCGTGAAGTCGCGATAACTGTCCGACATCTTCGGGAAGCTAAAACGATATATTCTCAAACCATACAGCCTGCGGATGACCGGCTTTCTCATGGCCTGCCTCCTCAAAAGGAACCGTCACTACCTTAAAATAGTTTCTAAGGTTTGTAAAGTTTTTAACTTTTAACTATTTAGGAATTTAACAGATCGATGTCGGCTTGGAATTGCTGGGCTTTGGTAACCACGCGATCGCCATAACCCCAAAGATGACTCCGCCATCTGGCGCCGGCATAATATTTCGCCGCCGCGCAACGCTCCTGATCCAGCTGCTTGGAGTAGATAGATCGGCAGCCACTCATCGCGTCTTTCATATACAAAGCGGTGGCTACGAAAGCATCTCCATTGTTCCAGGGCGAAGCCGGATTGTGGCCGGTAATTTCGGCGATCCGATCCTTATAAAGATTCCAGGTGGATGGGATGAACTGCGCCGGACCCATCGCGCCGCCATAAGCGCCATCGGCATTCGCGCAAGAAACCGTTACCGAATCCGGGCTGATGCTCAAAGCCGCGGTTAATGCCAAGAACAATGGAATATCGCGGGTGGGGTGCATTGCCGTTTTGTAATTGCACTTGCCGACGTTCTGCCCCAGCGCCGATTCCCTATCCAAAATCGCCAGAATAAATGCCGCCCGGATACCGGTAGCGTCTTCGGCGAACTTCGCGAATTTATAAGCCGCTTCAAAGGTCAACTCGCCGCCGCCAAGCAATTCGAACAATCGGCTACGGATCTGGGCCGCGGTCTTCTGGGTTTCTTTTACGATCGCCTGATATTTGGACTCCTGGCCTTTAGTTTCTTTCAAAAGAACATCCTTCTCCTGCTTGGTCTGGGCGATAGATTTCTTTTGAGAATCCTGAAAAGCCTTCAGGGCCGCCGCGTCACTGCGCTTATTCGCTAGATCTTCTTTCTTACCCAACAAACTCTCCCGCAGCGACTTAACCTGTGAAACCGTAGAGGCCAACGCGTCCTTGACCGCCAAAATGCTGTTAAGGTTTCCGAAAAAATCAGAAAGTCGCGGATGTTTCAGCATCACCTCCACCAGACCAGAATCCTCATCTTCGTTCAACCGGCGGATCAGGTTTGTCAGCGCGCCTTTATTAGTGTCCAATTTGGTTTCCGCGTCTTTTATCTCTCCCTGATTTACAACAATGTCTTTATCCAGCTTTGCCAGATTCAGCGTGATCGCCTTGATCTGCAAATTGAGCTTACTGATTTTGGAATTCAGAGAACCAATCTCGCCCTGTAAAGTCTTGCCCTGTTTTTTGTAGTCGCTTACTTTGGCCTCATTAGCAGCGATCTGCGCCTCTAGATCCTGGAGCTGCTTTTCTAGGGCCTGCCGTTCATCGGAAGAACTCTGGGCAAAAGCTGCCGGGATCGTATGCGGTATTAAGTATGCGGTATTAAGTATTAAGGCGAGAAAAAATGCGGCTACTAATCGCATATTCATATTATATACGACAAAACCCCCTTTCGGGGGTTTTAATCTTTATACTTAATACTTGCTACTTACTACTTCTTTTCCGGGGCAGGCGCGGCTCCTGCGGCTGGCGCTTCGGCAGTAGCAGCCTTGGCGGCATCCCGAGCTTCTTTCTTCTCTTCCGTCTCAACTTTCACATCTTCCGGCTTCACCTCGGCAGACAACGCAGCTTCCTGCTCTTCAGTCATCTTGGCGGTAACGGTAGCAACTACGGACTCCCCATCCACTATCGCCGTAACACCATCGGCGAATTTCAGATCTTTCACATAAACGCTCTGACCGATATCGGCGATCTTAGAAATGTCGGCGGAAACGGAACGAGGGATGTTGGTAGGCAAAGCCTCAACTTCAATTTCTTGCATCGCTTTCACCAAAAGACCATTCTTCTCTTTGATGGCCTGTGATTCACCGATAAATTCTACCGGCACGCGGACTTTAATTTTTTCGTCCAAGCGGACCTGATACAAGTCTACATTCGTAATTTCATCGCTGACCGGATTGTGAGCCAGCTTGTGGATCATCACCGGACGGCTCTGACCATCGATCAGCACGTTAACCATAGTATTTTCGCCGGCCTGTTTCAAAATGCGGCGTAATTCTTTGGCTGGAATCGCCAAATGAACGTTGGCTACGCCACGTCCGTAAAGTTCAGCGGGCACCAAACCGGCCAAACGCATGGCCTTGGTTGCTTTCCCGAATTTCTCCCGTTTTTGTACCGCTAAATCCATTGGGTTAAATAATAAGCGATTTCGGTTATTTTGACAAGGATTCGCTCAACAATCCTCTCTTCCCTCAACCCGTTCCGTTTGCTCCAGCCCCGACGCTTGCGGTCGGGGCTCCGACTGTTCACGTCGGAGCGGCAAACGGCACCACTAGCGACTCGGCGGATTTTTGCTAATTGTTTTGTGCCCTATTAAGTTCTGCGTCAAGCTTAATCTGTTTGTTTTGGAAAAAATTCAATAGCGCCCTGAGTCGTTCCAAGTGCTGCTTAATCTCTACGATGTCTTGTTCCAAAAAAGCCTTATCATCATCGAGATCGAATGGTTCGCCAAAAACCATTCCTTCAAGTCCCAATTCTTTTTTTTGTTCATCTGTGATTATAGGTTTTTGAGGCATCGCCCTTCGTTGCTCTTTCTTGACCCTCTGATCCTCGTCAAAATTGGTCAACTTGCGTTCCATCTCGGTTAACTTTTTTTCCTCTTCCGAAATCGCAACTTTCAAGTCCGATGCTTGCTCCTCAAAAAACTCTAGCCACTCCTCTGGCTCCATTGCCTTGCCTGACTTCTCGAACTTTTCAATACCTCGGCTTGTAGGCACCTCTATTATTCGGTCTGTCAGTATGTCCTTTAATTTGTCCTTCATGCTTTGCCCCGTGTTTTCTCTGGCGCGCACATATTCTGTAACATCACCCCTCTCACCGAATTCAATCATGTGGCCCTTGCTATCAAAAAACTTACTCCCCCTCATCAGTTCAAGGTCTTTATTTTCTTTTGACTCCTCTTCCGGCGCCATCATTTCCCCGGCCTTCTTCTCTTCTTCCGGCGATGGCACATATCCTCCCTCTGGTGACTTTGGCATATTGAAAATTAAACTTATTTTTATTTATATTTCGACGTACCACCATTATCGCCCCCCCCCGCAACAAAATGCAAGTGGCTCAAAACAGGGGCGAGGGCGCGTTGGTTTAAGGAACATCTCGGAGCCCCGCAACGCGGGGCAAGGGTGAAGAAAACCCCGCCGTTGGAGCGGGGTTATTCTGTTTCCGAGAAGCAATGCGACCGAGCTATTCTAGGTGATTAAAAAGCTTCAACTTGTTCCTGAGTCGTTAATTTACTGGACTGGTGCCGGCAACTTAAGGCGCGAACTTTTCTTTACTGATAATGGCGGGGCAAAATCCAAAAGCTCCACACCTAAAACGCCACCCTTCTTATCAAGATCAATAATAAGCGAATCCTTTATTTTTATCGTTTGAGCGACTTTCCCCTTTTTTAGTTTGAGATAGGCGGCTTTAGCGGTTGGGTCGTATTTAATTTCCATAGTAAGCTGTAATAATTATATATTTTTCGCCTTTTTCTTTAGTATACACAATCTCAATGGTTTCTCCAGCAACCACTTTTGTGGCAGTGTATCTATCATCAAAAGATTGTCTCAAAACATCTGGGCTTGATAGGACCAATTTTATTGTCTGAATCGTGATGTTTCTTTCTTTAATTCGCCATTTCGCATGGTCAGTAAGAATTATTTTCATGGAATCTTATTAAAAAGCTTCAGCCGCTGGGTCAGCACCTTCTTCATTTCTTCTATAGATCCCTCCATCAACTTATAAGGCGCCACTTCATCGGGCTTATCTTTTAGGGTTTCTTCCATCCCCTTTCTCCAAGCTAGACGCAATTCGGTGCTGATGTGGATGATTGCCACCCCGCCTTTGATCGCGCCTAAAAAGTCGCTATCGGTATTGCCGGAACCGCCATGCAAAACCAACGGCACGCCGGCTGCCTTGCGAATGGCCGCTATTCTTTCCAGATCCAAGGCCGGTTCCGGGGCGTTGGCGAACATCCCGTGGATGTTTCCTACGGCAGGGGCCAGCAGATCAATACCGGTGGCTTTCACAAACGCCGCCGCCTCTTCCGGTTTGGTCAGCTGGTCCGGGTTTATCGCCGCCCCCTTGGGAATTTCTTTGCGAATCGTGGAGCCGCTGCCGATATCCCCGATCTCTCCCTCCACCACGATGTCGGGATTCTTTGCTCGCGCGTATTTAACTACCTCAATTGTTTGTTTAATGTTTTCTTCCGCGGAAAGCTTGGCTCCATCAAAAAGCACTTCGTCGTAACCGGCATCCACCGCCGCCTTGGCTTTTTCCACCGACTTTGTATGATCGGCGTTGATATAGATCTCCTGGCCATGCTTCTCCCGCAATTCCTTTACCATCGCCACCGCCTCATCGGGATCCAAAAAATCCCGCTCACCTTCAGAAGTTCCCACCATCACCGGCACGTTCAGTTCCCGCGCCACCTCCGCTACCGCTTTCAGCGCCGCCGTTTCGGAAATATTAAAATGCCCCACGGCTACCCCCCGTTTTTCCGCATCTTGAATTACTTCCCGTAAAGTTCTCATTTTATATTTCAAACCAACCCTGTAGCAGATATTTCTTGCTCATTTCCCGCAATTGCTCTTTCCCAAAATACTCTTCAAAGATCCGGTTCCATAAAGCCTCCTGATGATGATACAGATATTTAATAAGCTCTTTATTTTTCACCAGAGCCATCACGGTATCAACGATATTAAAACTTACCAGTACATCCGTACCGATATCGGTTTTGAAAAAGTCTCCGACCGTACCCAATCCTTTCCAAAATTCTAGGTTATCCACGAAACCCGGCAGGCGAGTATTGATCAATTGTATTTCTTCTTCGGCTTTTTCCCAATGCAAGGCTTCGGGATTGATGTGCGGCTCAAACAACCGCCAGTCATTATCGTCATCTTTCGCCAGATACCGCTGAATGACCAAAATTCTGGTCTTGGTCTTATCGGTCGGCTCCGGCAACCGGGATTCCACCACGTCGCCACGCAACAAAGAGATCAGCTTCGGCGCGAAAGTTTTCGCATCAGAGCTCAAGTCCTGGAAAACCTCCGAGTAATACTTCACTTCATTCAAGTAATGAAGCAGCAGACTGATCAAACGCAACGACTCTCCGGAAATTCCCAAAAACAACGGGATCACGAAGATCACGCCCATTTCTTTCAGATGGCTGACGTTGTGATATTTTTTGGCCACAAACTTCTCGGCTGCCTTCCCCCATTTCGCGTTCAATGCCCGCAATTGGATCGGGCGATTTTCAAAATCATCGGGTGTTAATTTTTCATACTGTTTGAAAAAAACCGTGTTCAACCATTCGGATTCCTCCAAAAATCTAAGGGCGCTGAAAACCTCCAGCAAGTCCTCTTTTTCTATAAGTTCCTCCACGCTGGCATAACCCATCGCTTCCAGGATCTTTTTGGGCGGCTCGGCTCTCAACAATTCTTTAGCTTTATCGTATTTCAAAAAGAAGCCATTGGTCGGCGGATGCAAACCTTTGACCAAATTAACCACGGCGACCGCTGATTCGGCATGACTCATACCTGAAGTTTTCAGCGCCTTCAAGATGGCAAAGTCGTCTGACTCTACCTTGCTGATCAAGGCGTCATAAACTTCATGCGCGGAACAGCTGGGTGGCAAACCGAGAACCAGTCGTCGCGCGATCACCAATTCATCGCTTTCCTGATTGATCTTCTGAAAAACATCCTTCTTGCCCGTTACAATGCTAAGCCTGTTCTCCAGATCGGTAAGGATCTTTTTGTCTATTCTCAATATCCGGGAAAGTTTTTCTGCGTGATTTTCCATTATATTTTTTCTACCTTAATATCAAAATTTTTCCACCTCTGGTCATTTTCAAAATCCGCCTTGGTCAATAATCCCTCGGTGGCGCCCAAAACCTCCAAATTGGCTGTTGCGGTGGCGCTGGCAAACGCGATCGCTTTTTTGATCACTTCCGGATCTTTATCATTGGCGCCCGCCTCCACTAATACGGCTGCGAATCCGCTTCCAAAGGCATCGCCACAACCAGTCCGATCTGTAGCAACTTTTTCTTTATAAATCCCGGCTTTGTATCGATAAACACCATCAGAGACTACAACGCCATTAGGACCATCAGTGATCGCAACCACGCCGGGAACAAGCGATGCCAGTTTTGCAAAAACTTCTTTTTCTTTTTCATAAGACATACTCAATAGATCAGCCGCCTCTCCGGTATTCAAAACCAAGAAAGCTACATCTTTCAGGCCGGCCAAGATCTCGTCTTTTTTATGATCAATGTGATGTCCGCTGGGATTGAAGGCAACTTTGATATTGTTGGCCCGCGCAAATTCCATCAAAGGCAAGAACATCGCATCGGATTCTCCGGCCAGAGAAAGATACCACCATTTAGCCTTCAGCTTATTCAGATCTACATCCGCCATCGTAAAAGTATCGGAAGCGCCATGATAACCCAAAATGGTGCGCTCGCCATCGCCTAATAATAGAACGGAGTAAGCAGTGGGCTTTTCTTGGGTTTTCACGATCAACTTTGTACTCACGCCCGCGCCCTCCATCTGATGAGTAAATTCCCGGCCGGCCGGATCATCACCGATCTTCGCCAGACAAGCGGTTTTGAAACCATAGCGAGCGAAGGTAACGGCCGCATTAGCGGCATTGCCGCCGATGGTGGAATAGACCCCGTCCATCGTGAACTTTTCCCCGAACGGCAGAACGATCGCCTTCTTTGATGGCGCCTCCGGCCAATCTATCAATTTATATTTCCCGCGCAAATAATTATCCCGCGTAGCGGAGCCGATACAGACAACATCAAATTTATTGCCGAACATTCTTACATTTTATCATAAATAAACAGAATAAAATAAACCTTCTTGGTCGTAGGGCAGATTGGTTCGAGGAACGTCACGGAGGTAGCTCGGCTACCGAGTGAGAAGAATAACCGGCCAGCAGGCCGGTTATTCTGTGTCCGAGAAGCAATTGCCCGAGGGTACCGAGAAGGTTACCTATTTGCGCCGGATCGCTTTCTTTGCCGCCTTCTTAATATCTTTCACGCCCATTCCATATTTTTCTATCAGCGCCCAGGGATCTCCGGATTCGCCGAAAGTATTTTGCATCCCGATCATTTCCATCGGAACAGGATTGGTTTTTGCCAGCACTTCTGCCACGGCACTACCCAATCCGCCATGGACTTGGTGCTCCTCCACCGAAACCACCGCGCCGGCTTTCTTCGCCCATTCGCTGATCTTGGCATCGTCGATTGGTTTTATTGTGTGGACATTCAACACCACTGAACCAATACCCTCTTCCTCTAGTTCTTTAGCGGCCATTAGGGCATTGCGGACCAGCACCCCGCAGGCGACGATCATTACTTCCGGCTTCTTTGACTGCCAGAAAACTTCCGCCTTGCCGGGAGTGAATGGCGTAGCTTCTGTTGTTACTGTTGGAGATTTTTCGCGGGCAAAACGAATGTAAGTCGGGCCCCAAATTTTTGCCGCCGCGATCGTGGCTTTTTTCGCCTCAATAGAATCACAGGGCACAAAAACCCGCATATTCGGCAAAGCGCGCATTATTGCTACGTCCTCGGTCGCCTGGTGAGTCGCTCCATCCGGACCGGTCATCAAACCGGCATGATGACCGGCAATTTTCACATTGGAATCATTATAAGCGATAGTGGTTCGGATCTGTTCCCAATTCCTCCCCGGTGAAAAAGTCGCATAGGAGGAAATGAAAGGAATTTTTCCGGACACCCCCAATCCGGCGGCCACTGCCGCCAAATTCTGCTCGGCGACTCCCATCTCCACAAACCTGTCCGGAAACTTTTCCGAGAATTTCAACGAACGGGTGGATTCAGTAAGATCGGCGCAGAGCACCACCACATTCGGATCTTTTTCTCCGGCGATCACCAAACCATCACCATATCCTTCGCGGACGGCTTTCATCTCGACATCGCTGTCGAGAACTTTCGGATTAAGTTTGGATTCCGGATTCAACATCTATTATTTTATTTTTATTCACATTCGGCCCAGATCACCTTGGCGCACAAAGCAAGCACGCCTAGTATCAAGGCGTCCCAATAATAATGCGGCGCGATCAGACCGAAAACCGTTCCACGAAAAGTGGCGATCCAAGCCAAGATCAAAGCGATGCCGGACAAGAAAGAAAGTATCATTGCCTTCCAGCCGGCTAAGCGATGCAGCCAATGCCATTTACCGCAAGTATTTTGTTGAGCTCCTATCATTTGATTATCCATAATTTTATTTTTTTAATTTTGTTTTTATTGATGTTCCGACCTTATCTTACCACCCAAAGTTCTTAGTTCCGACAACGCCCGAGCCGCTTCCTCTTTATTCGGCGGCTTACCATGCCAATTATAATCATTTTCCATGAAGCTGACTCCCTTTCCGGGAATCGTGTGGGCCATGATCACCGTTGGCTTCTCGTAGATCGCCTTGGCCTCGCTCACCGCGTCCACGAACTGCTCGATATTGTGCCCATCCACCTCCAGCACGTGCCAATTAAAAGATTCATACTTTGCTTTCAGCGGTTCCAGCGGCATGATGTTTTCCGTGTTGCCGTCGATCTGGATGTTGTTGCGATCCACGATCACCGTCAGATTGCTCAATTTATTTTTTCCCGCGAACAAGATCGCTTCCCAGGTGTTGCCAGCATCATGCTCTCCATCGGAGGTAGCGCAATAAACTCGGTAACGTTTTTTATCCATCCTCGCCGCCAGAGCCATACCAACGGCCTGCGAAAGTCCCGACCCAAGCGGGCCGGAGGTTGTTTCCATGCCAGGCAAGGAAGCGCGATGCGGATGTCCCTGCAACCGGGAATTTATCTTGCGCAAAGTTTTCAATTCTTCCATCGGGAAAAATCCGGCGTGCGCCATTGTCACATAACGAACGGGGCAGATATGGCCATTGGAAAGAACTAGACGATCTCGCTCCGGCCAGTCCGGCTTTTTCGGATCGTAATTCAGAACATGGAAATAAAGCGCCGTAAAAATATCGGCCATACCTAACGGCCCGGCAGAATGACCGGAACCGGCTATCAGCAGGGTCTCAATGATATCTTCCCGGATCTGGTTGGCTTTTTCTTCCAGGAACTTCACTTTTTTTTCGTGCAAAGGTTCAAGCATTTGCTAAATATTCACCAGTTCTTCATAGGCTTTCTGCGGATCTTGGCTTTTTTGGACGTAAGACGTGGAAACAAGGACGTTCGCTCCGGCGTCGTAGCACTTTCTGGCCACTTCCGGATTGACTCCGCCGTCTATCTCTATTATAGCATTCGGTATTTTCTCCTTTAGCCAGTGAATTTTGGCTAATATTTTCTCATCAAACTTCTGCCCGGGCCAGCCGGGAGCAACCGCCAGGATCTGAAAAGCCCGGAAGTCGTCTTTGTGAGCAAATAACCGCTCGACCTCCGTCTCCGGCTTGATCGCCAGCATCGGTTCAACATTATATTCCCTACATTTAGTCACCACGAAGACCGGATCGGACATCGCTTCCAGGTGGACAATCACCCTCTTCACTAACCCGGTCTTCAACCAAGCGTCCAGTTCTTCTTCCGGATCCTCCACCATAAGGTGTAGCTCTACCTTGACTAGCGACTGGCGACTGGCGACTAGCGACTGGAGTGCTGGCGGGGAACCCCAATTTACCGCCGGAGAAAATTTGCCGTCGGTGATATCCAAATGCACCCAGCCCTCCGGATTCAAATTTTTTACTTTTTCGTACTGCGCCTTAACCGATGTCTCATCCGCGCCCTCCACTCCGGGAATTACGGTCATTGAATAATTTTACCATAATAAAAAATCCGGCTTTCGCCGGACACTAGATATTAAGCCGCCTTCCTCAAAATCCCCACTTCTTCCAAGATCAACCGCCACACCGGTTCAAGCCGCATCTCCTCCAGTTGTTCGGGAGAGAACCAGTTCATATCCCGATGCTTGCTCGGTTCTTTTAGTTTGAAGTAAGCATCTCCCATTTCCGCGATGTAGACATGCCAGACGTGAGACGTGGCTCCCCTGCTACAGACATTATTGATCTCTGTGTGCAGAACCAGCCGTTCACTATGCGATGTTGCCAGATCCAGATCAGTTTCCTCGAACAACTCGCGCCTTGCGCAGTCCAGCGGAAACTCTCCGGGATCACGATGACCGGCCGGGCAAGCCCAACCCGGAACTCCCTTAAGCCGATCAAGCATCAGGACCTTTCCTCTGTGCCTTACGATCACGCCAACGCAGGAACAGGCGGCCGAACCCTTCGGATCACTCATCACCAGTTTCCTTTCAGGCATCCAGCTTCTCCTAATTTAGAACCGCTGTGATTATACAATAAAAAATCCCGCGCGTAAAGCGCGGAATTTAAAACTTATCGATCCTCCTCTTGTGTCTTTCTTCTGCCGGGAACGGCGCTTCAAGCCACATCTTGATCACTCTCAACGCCTCTTTTTCTTCAACAAAGCGAGTACCGATGGAAAGGACGTTGGCATTGTTGTGCTCGCGGGAAAGCTGAACGATGTCCTCCGGCCCACCGTAAAAAACTGTCGCTCGCACTTTTTTCTGACGATTGGCCACCATCGCCTCTCCCTGCCCGGAGCCCCCGAATAAAATTCCCCGGCTTTTGTCCGGATCTTTGGCTACGGCCTTGGCTACCGGGATACAAAAATCCGGATAGTCATCGTCGTTGTTATATTCAAAAGGGCCGCAGTCTTCCACTTCGTAGCCCCATTCAATGAGAACTTCCTTAACCTTTTCCTTGAGTTGCAGACCGGCGTGATCGCCGCCCAAATAAATTTTCATCTTTTACAAAGCTTCCGCCGCTTTTTGGACATGCGTCACCAGCGTGGTTACATATCCCCACTCATTGTCGTACCAGGACAACACCTTCACCAGATCTCCATCCACCACTTTGGTATATTGCAGATCCACCATGGAAGCGGCGGACATGCCGATAATATCGGAAGAGACCAGTTGGTCTTCGCTGACTTCCAAAACTCCTTTCCAGCGTTTGGTCTTTGCCGCCGCCCGAAAAGCATCGTTCACCTCTTCAATAGTTGTTTTGCGTTTGGTCAGAAAAGTAAAATCGGCGCAGGAACCGGTGATCACCGGCACACGCAAAGCGATGCCATCAAATTTTCCGGCCAGCTCCGGAATGCCGCGAGTCACCGAAATTGCCGCGCCGGTGAAAGACGGGGTGATATTTACGGCCGCCGCCCGGCCACGCCGGAAATCGTGGCCTTTGGTGGGACCGTCCACCAGATTTTGGGTCGCGGTATAACCATGGGTCGTGGATAAAAATGCTTTCTGGATACCGATGGCTTCGTGCATCACCGCGGCCACCGGATGAGTGCCATTGGTCGTGCAGGAGCCGTTGGAAGAAACATTGCAGGTTTTGAATTTTTCTTCGTTGAGACCCAACAAGATCGTCTGGCCGCCGGCCACTCCCTCATCATCTTTTGCCGGAGCGGAGATCACTACTTTTTTCGCGCCGGCCGCCGTTACATGCACCGCGGCTTTTTCAAAAGATTCGAACGCGCCGGTGGACTCCACTACCACGTCAATATCCAAACCCTTCCAGGGCAATTTCGTCAGATCTTTTTCCTGGATAACGCCGATCTTTTTCCCATCCACTATTAAAACACCGCCGCCGTTCGGATTGCGTTCAAAGCCAACCGTTTTATCGTAGGTCCGGTAAACCGAATCGTATTTTAATAAATAAGCCAGGTTCTCAATATCGCCCAAGTCATTGATGGCGACGATCTCCATGCCTTTTTTTCCGAAAGCCTGACGGAAAAACAACCGACCGATCCTACCGAAACCATTAATTGCTATTTTTGCCATGGGTTCATTTTAACAGATTCAACCCCGTCTCGTCATCAAACTTTCTTTCCAGCATGCCCGCGTCAACGATATTCAGCTCCAAAGTACCGCTGATGGTCGCGTTCATCAGATGTCCACCGAAAGTTTTGAAGTTCTTATCGCCTAACACCACGTGCGCGTGAAGCGCAATATCGTCATCGCCCTGCGCGATATTTCCTTTGATACTCAAAACTTCGAACGGACCGAGAAATTTTTTCTTGTTATATTTTTTGGTCCGCAGATCATAAAAAGCAAGTTCGGCTTTTTGGAAACCGCCTAAGCCGTAGAAAAATCCGCTGTTCACCCGGTTTCGCTTTAAAAACTCCCGGAACTTTCCGAAAAAATCCTCACCCTTCTTTAATACACAAACCATTATTTCAATTTTACCATTCCGCCCTCGGTTAAACCGAGCGTTTTTGCCACACCCGCATCCACCTCCAAAACTTTATCAATTAGAGTCGGCGGCGAATAGATAGGTAGACCGCTTGAGGAATCCGGCACTGCCGCGTTTTCAGTGACCCCGACTATTTTTTCTCCGCGGATCCAAACGATGTCGATCGGAAATTCCATATCCTTCATCCAAAAAGGATAGATCGCCGGGATCGGGAAAATAAAAAACATCCCCTCGTCCTCCGATAATCTCTCTCTACCGGAAAGTCCTTGCGCCCGGGTCGCCATCGTATCGGCGATTTCCACGCGTAAAATGTGACCGTTGGCATCAAGATCGGCTTGAACCAGATCCTGCGCCGGTTTCCGTGGAATGATCAAAAATAATAAAACGGCGGCTAAGAGCGCTGCGAAGGCAAGAAAAAATATAATTTTAGCCATAAATTAATTTGAAAACCGCGGTTCCGAATGCCACTCCGACATTCAACGATTCTTTTTTGCCACGCATCGGTATCTCTAAGATCTTATCAGCTTTCTTAAGTATTGCCGACGGCAGACCCT
This sequence comes from uncultured Candidatus Saccharibacteria bacterium, assembly GCA_964503795.1. Classification (GTDB taxonomy): domain Bacteria; phylum Patescibacteriota; class Minisyncoccia; order UBA6257; family WO2-44-18; genus JAUSKF01. Next base: position 48,359 of record CAZDBT010000003.1, on the reverse strand, counting down.
TAACTTCGTGCCCAACCAGTAAAGCAACTTTTTTCCCAAAAACTTTAGGGAACCGCTGATAAGGAATGGATCTCGACGACTGTTCAAGCATGAATATTTTATAGCCGTCTTTTTTCAACTGATCGATCAGGCGGCCCGCGGAAGAAACTTTCTCCCAAGCGACGCTTTTTTCCGCTCCCAAAGAAACTTTCGCCACTTGCTGACGTACAGAACCGAAGCGGTCGAATGGAGTAGGAGTAATTCCGCAAAGGTAAAGTTTCTCAATACCGGCCGCGTCGGCGGTGCGGAAAATAGACCCAACATTGTGCAAGCTCCGGACGCTGTGCAAAATAGCCACCATTAGTTTATTATACAGCCAGAACATTGAAAGGATGCTAATTGAAATACAGGCTGGCGATGTTCGATTTCAACGGAACTTTAGCGGATGATCTGGAAATAGTTTACGCGGGAATGGCTTCGGTATTCCACAAGTTCGGACTGAAACCTCCGTCCCGGAAAATTTTTCGCAATTCTCCTATGATCAATCAGAAGTGGTATCACGAACAAGGCATCCCCAGAGATATCACCCAGATGATGGTTCATGAGATCTTCAGCGCTACCATTCATCCGCTTTGGGGTGAAACCAGATTACGCTCCGATGCCATCACGGTTGTTCAGCAGCTAAGGGAATTGAGGATGGTCACCGGAGTGGTCAGCGCCTTGCGGGAGCCGCTTTTTGAAGAACGAGTCCATCATCTGAAGATCCGCGGGGATTTCGACTTTCTGATCGGCGGTCGCGAGGATAAGCGATCGACTTTTCTGGAAATGATGGAAAAACTCCAAGTTTCACCGGCGCAAACATTCTATGTCGGCGATACAGCCTCTGATGTTGAAGCGGCTAACTTGGCAGGTATTGTCTCGATCGCTTTCGCTTCTGGCTATAACTCCCGCAAACTGCTGGTTGCCCAAAAGCCCGATTTTGTGGTTAAATCACTGACGGAACTTTTGAGGATAGTGGGATGAACCGGATCACGATCGGACTGGTAGGGGAAAAAGGCGCCGGCAAAGGGACTTTCTGCAAATTGTTCCGGGAAGTCTTGGCGGAGAACGGTATCATCACCAGCGTCGATGAGTTCAAGTTCTCCGATCCCATGCGTAAAACGCTGGATGAGTACGATGTGGACATAACCCGCGCTAACCTTCAGGATCTGGCTTATTTCATGAACAGTCGCCGACCGGGCGCGGTCACCGAAAGAATGCGTAAGATGTTGGAAGCTAACCGGGCCCAGGTAAGCATCCTGGACGGGGTGCGCTGGCCGTCGGACGAAAAGTTCATCCGAACCTTGAGTGGCGGTATCTTGCTCTACATTACCGCGAGATCCGATGTGCGATTCGGTCGCCTCGGTGGACGCGACGAGAATGTCGGAGAAAAAGGCATGACTCGGGAACAATTTGATGCCGAAGAGAAGGCCGAAACCGAGATCTTCATCCCGGAAATCGGCATCCGAGCCGATTGGGAAATAAAGAACAACTCCAACGACCGCGAGATACTGAAAAAGGAAATTCGCTCCTTCGTCTCCTGCAGGGTCATACCGGCGATGAACGCAAAAGACTAAACCAAACCCCCGACTTTCGTCGGGGATTTTTATTTACAGAATAGTTACTTTCTTTATCACTACTGCCTCCAACGGACGATCTCCGGAATCTCGTTTGGTCATACTGATCTTGTCAGCCACATCTTGGCCTTCCAGTACTTTTCCGAAAATAGTGTAGTTATAAGGCAACGGAACGTTGGCCACCATAATGAAGAACTGGCTGCCGTTGGTATTCGGCCCGGCATTGGCCATCGCGACTACTCCTTTTTGATAGCCGGTTTTCGCGAAAGAAGTGTTCGGATCCAATTCATCATCAAACTTGTAACCTGGGCCGCCAGCGCCGCAAGCTCCCGCGCTTCGGGACGGAGTGCAGTTGGGATCGCCGCCTTGTACCATAAAGCCCGGGATCACGCGGTGAAAAATAAGGCCGTCATAATATTTCTGGCCGGCCAGTTTCACGAAATTAGCCACTGTTTTAGGAGCATTTTCCGGATAAAACTGAACTTTTATATTCCCTAAGCTGGTTTCAATAAGAGCGGTCTGCATGGAATTTGTATTAGTTGGTAATTGATTTCCATCGGCTGGCGACACAACCGAAGTTTTTTGGTTATCCGACACGATCATATAAACACCACCCGCTATCACTATCGCGATCACTAAGACTCCTAAAATTTTATAAAGCATAAAGTAGATTATAGCAAAAATTTTAAGTGGTACAATAGATATTATATGGGATTAATCAAATTAGTTTTTATGCTGGTAGTAATAGCGGCCGTGGGCGGAGTGGCTTTCTATTTCGCTCCCGACGCCATCAAAGAAAAAGGGTTGAGCTACGTGGACAACCAAAATTTCATTCCGACTGAAGTTAAAAAAGCCGTTGACGACCTTTACGCGACCCCGCAGTACCAAAAAGAAAAGTTGCTCGCGGAATTGGATAAAAATTTCAGCTATCTGACCAAGGCAGTAGAAAATCCCTCCGCCAGCAAAACCGAACAAGCTGCTGCGCTACAAACCATTGAGCGCACGAAAGAGATAGTGCAACAACTTTCCTCTGTAAGCTCGGACCCGACCTTGGTCAGCAAAATAACCGAGATCGTTACCAATAAAGTTCTGTCCAGCGTCGGCGGAACCGGCTCCTGCCCTACGGCCTCTAAATAACTGGGCTTTGGGAATTCTGTGGATTCGGATTTGTTTCCCACTGGAAACTACCGGTGTAGTTTTGCCGCTCCCAACTTGGACCACCGTCCGGCAAAAACGGCGTGCCATCATAATCAACCTGATCCATAGTGACGCCGGTGTCGGTATAAAGAAAAATCGTGGCGATCGAATTTTGCAATGCTACCGATCTCACAACATCCCCCGCCGGATTTCCCGCGTAACCGTTCGCGCCGATCAACAAAAATCCGTGCGCTTTTATGATAGTGATGTCGCTGGATTTCGAACCGAAACTAGCAATCTGATTTTCGGTCGTTGATGTACCAACCGAATATTTCATTGACCAATTATTTAGATCGACTTCGGCATTAGTTGGATTATATAGCTCTATGAATTCCTTCCCGACATCGGAGCCGGATGGATTGAATAAAATCTCACTTATGAAAATTGTGATCGGTTCCGGAGCTGGCACTGGTGATGGCTCTGGAGAAGGTTCGGGTACGGGCGCTGGGGCCGAAGTTGGTTCGGGAACCGGAGATGGTTGTGGCGTTGGAACGGGTTCAGGAGCAGGCGCCGGAGCGGGCGTCGGGGCCGGAACCGGCGTTGGAGCTGGAGTCGGCTGCGGCGCGGGAACGGGCAAAACCACTTGAGTTGGCGGCACCGAGGCAAAAACCGGAGAGGGCATGGGTGCGGGTGCCGGCGAGGCAACTTTAACCGCAGCAGTTTTAGGTTTATCCGGCTTAGGAACTGTTAAGGCCGGGGAATGGACAGAGGATTCCGAAACAAGCTTGAGATCCGCTGTAAGCCCCGAATGATCAGCCGGCGAAAATAATCCCTGTCGGGCGCCGACAAAGATCAGCACTCCGGTAAAAATCGCGACCAGCCCCGCATACAAAAACTTCAACATAAAAAATAATTGCTAAAAGTTTAGCAATTATTTTTTGGGATGTAAAACTCTATCGGCGCCAGAGCCAATAAAGCAGAAGGAAAAATGCGACGACCGTGGCGGCGATCAGCCATTTATAATCGCTCACTATTGTAAAAAACCGCGTGAACTCCGAGGAGGCGTAATGTAGTTGAACGTTCACTAAATTTTCTTTGGGAGCCATGAATTATCTTATTCCACTATCAAATTGAATTTTTATCTCCACGAAACCTATCGGTGGCACGGTAAAATTTTGCGCGAAAGCGCGGGGCAAAAATCCGGTAGAAACCGGGGCGATGGTGTATTCTCCCGGCGGCAAGCTCGCTTCAAAATTCCCATCGGCATCCGAACTGACCCTGCCAACCGCATATCCATATTTATTGGTAATGCTAAAATCCGCCTTGTATGGCCGGTCGGCGCAATTCGGGTCGGGTGGAATTCTCTGCACCGGACAGGTCGGCCCGATGCTGACCGTTCCCCGCACTCCGGTCATTAGTTCTTTATCCGGTGAAGGAACGCCGACAAAATAATAAACCGCCAGGCCCAGCGCCAATACCACGATCAAACCAATGACCCAACTGCGGTTCATCTAAAAGATTCCGCCTCGCACTACGATCTCACCCTTCATATTCGGATGAAGCCCGCAGTAATAAGCAAAGGTGCCTTCGGTAGTGAATTTGTGCGAGTAAGTCTGCCCTTTTTGCAGGATCGGACTCTGAAAACCCGCGCCCACCACACTGTGAGGCACATCATCGTAATTTTTCCAAATGATGATCGTCCCTGGAGCGATGCGGACGGTGGACGATAGAAAAGCGAAGCCCCTGATAGCCACCTCAATGGTCCCTCCGGAGGTCGGCAAAGAACTTGGAGCGACCGGGGTCACTGCTGTCGGCGAGACCGGCTGCGGCGCTACCGCGCTTGGCTTTGGAGAAGACAACAATAAGTAGCCGGCGATCAAAGCAAGCACTGCCACGAACAGCCAGAGAATCAGTTTTTTATTCATACGTTCAGATATTTCTATTTAACGATGATCTGACCCTTAGTCGCCGGCTGGATACCATCATAATAGGCATAGGTACCGGGTTGAGTGAAGATATGGGAATAGCTTTCACCTTTCTTCAGAGGACCGCTCTGGAAATTCTGACCAACAACGCTATGGAGAACATCGTCATAGTTTTTCCAGATAACAGTAGTTCCCGCTGACACGGTAGCCGTTGATGCTATAAAGGCCCGTCCCTTGATCTCAATTAATAAGGTCCCGCTATTTGCTGGATTCTCTTTTGAGATCAAACCACTATCCGGCGACTGCTGGCTTTGTTGAACTGCGGACCAGATCCAATAACCACCGATCAAAACAACGAGCGCTAGCGCTATCCCCAAAACAAGTTTTTTATTCATATTATAAGTATATCAAGTCAAATCTATCCGGCCTGTGGATAAATATCGCCATTGCATTACTTGGTGTATTCCCGATGCGTGATCTCTTTGTTCAAATGATCCACGATGTTCAATAGCGCTTTGATCGCGTCGCCGGCGGAAATATTATTTTGTTTGTACAACACGTCGCTAACATCCCCGGCGGCCCAGATACCGGGCTGGGAGGTCGCTTGCGTCTTATGGTCAACCACAATTTCACCAAACTCGTTGGTCCGGACCAGATCTTTCACGAAAGACACATTGGGATAAGAGCCGATCTCCACGAACACACCTTCCAATTTCAACTCCTTCGCTTCACCGGCTCCATCTTTATATATCATCCCGGTGACAAATTTATCACCTAAAATTTCTATCGGTTCTGTTCTCAATATAATTTCTACTTTGGGACTGGCTTTGATCTTCTCCTGGGTTACCATATCGCCCTTCAATGTTTCGTTGTGATCCAATAAATATATTTTGGAGGCATAGGGCAGGGCGTCCATTACCGCCTCCAAGCCGGCGTTGCCGCCACCCACTATCGCCACTACCTTGTTTTGGAAGATCGGTGCGTCGCAAGTGGAACAATAGACCACTCCCTTGCCGTCGTATTCTTTTTCGCCGGGAATGCCCAGTTTTTTCCTGGCGCTGCCGGTGGTCACCAAGACAGTTTTGGTTTCCAGCTTCTGACCTTTCTTGGTGGTAATCAGAAAACCCTCTGCAAGTTTTTCTACCTTTTCCACCAGATCCGGCTTGATAATTTCGATCCCCTCCTGGGCGCGCAGATGCCCTTCCATATCTTTCGCCCATTCATAGCCGGAAATGGATCTTGTGCCGATCCAATTTTGAACATCAGCGGAGACTTTCGAAGCGCCGCCAAAATCATCCGCTATAATGGCGGACTTAATTTTTTTGCGGGCCGCATAAACCCCTGCGGCAATCCCCCCGGGACCACCGCCGATAATTACCAGATCGTATAACATTTTATAAATTTAGGTCTTTCTTGAGCTCGTCTTCATCGAATCCGACAATTATCTTTCCATCAATATCGATCACCGGCACGCCCAGCTGGCCGGATTTATGAACCATCTCCTCGCGAGCTTTCATATCCGCGGCAACATCGCGCTCTTCGTAAGCGATATCATTCTTTTTGAATAATTCCTTGGCCATCTTGCAATAGACGCAAGTCGGGGTGGAATAAATGATTACTTTAGCCATTGTAGAATATTTTTTTATTATTTAAACATTGTTGTCTTTTATTTCAACAATTTGCCAGAGAGCGATCAAACTAACCAACACGCCAGCAACGACCTGACTCCACAATGCCGATGTCACTCGCCAATAACCCAAAATGAATGGAGAGATGATCAACCAGATCCCCAAAATTCCCGCTCCCCAATTTAACCATTTCTGCATGAATATATTATAGCTCCGGTTTCGCAAATAAAAAAACCTCTACGTTTCTGTAGAGGTTCGTGGGTAATAATCAGACCGAAGCGGGCGGCTTTTTCTCCGCGCAAAGATCCTTGGGATCTCCACAGCAGCGACAAGGACCGGCCGCGACACGAAGGAGCGCGGCGCAAACTTCGTTGGGATCCATATTGGACGCCGGGCGGCGATCCTCAATGTAGCCCTTCTGATTTTTCCCGGTCGACATCGGGATCCGAATAGAGGCGCCTCGATCGCTAACGCCGCAGCGAAACTGACGAATGCTGCAGGTCTCGTGCTTGCCGGTTAGGCGCTGGTCGTTGTCCTGACCGTAAACCGCAATGCAGTCTTCGTGGTGATACCCGAGCTCCTCACAAAGATCGGTGATGGTCTCCCAGGCATCGCCATCTTCAACGGTCCCCATGGTTCCCTTGGTGCTGAAATTCGTGTGAGCCCCGGAACCGTTCCAGTCTTTCTTTTTGCCGAGCGGCTTCGGGTGCAGGGTAACAACGATCCCGTAGTCTTCGCCAAGGCGATGGAGCAGCCAGCGCGCGACCTCCATTTGGTCCGCCACCAGCGGAGCTGGCAATGGTCCGATCTGGAACTCTGCCTGCCCGGGCGCCACCTCGGGATTGATACCTGAAAACTTCAAGCCGGCATCAATGCAGGCTTGCATGTGACGGTCAACGAGCGGACGACCGAACATCCTATCCGCGCCCACGCCGCAATAGTAACGGCCCTGCGCCTCCGGCTCGCCGACCAGTCCCTTCCAAAAACGACCGACCGACCACCAGGCCTTGCGCAATACTTCCCAAGCATAGGGAATCTTGCCGCCAAGGCTCATCATGAAATATTCCTGTTCAATACCAAACAGAGCGCCGAGGTCCTTGTGCATCTCGGCGAGCTTCGCCAGCTGGTGACGAGTGTTGGTGTTGTGAGGCGCTCCTTCAGGATCGGTCACCTCGCAATAAACCAGAATGTTGTTGCCCTTGCGAATGGGATCGGGGCAAACAAACACCGGCTTCAGGCCGCAATCGCTGTCGTTCCCCTCTGCCTGGTTGGTGCTGGAGCCGTCAAACCCCCACTCTGGCAGAGCAGAAATGTTAAAGCGCCTTTCCAAATCATCCTGGGAGAACTCTAAGATCTTGGTCTTGGAGCGCAGCTCCGCCATCTTGTTGTGGTTACCCGCCTGCGGCCTCTTGGCCTGTCCATCAGTCCAGATATACTCCGCCTGGATCATCACCTTCTTTCTCTCCACAACCCTCCTCCTTTTTTCTTGTAAATGAAACCAGCTATAGCATACAAGAAATAAAAGTTTTTGCAAGAAAAAGGCTCCCACAATGGGAGCCTTAATAGCGTGAGTTCGGATCGCAGACGCGAACCCGGGTCACCCCTTCAATTTCCTTGATAATTTCATAGGCGGCCAGCACGCGGCCATCCGGCTCCGCCATATCAACGTCAATGTAGTTGAGCGCCAAACCGGTGTCTTTGCGGCTATGGTTTACCATCTCACCGATATTCAGACCGGCGACGCCAATCGCGCAGGAAACTTTCTCAATGATCTTTGGCTGATCAAAATTGCTGACTACGAACCGGAGTCGTCCCGGCGACGCTTTTTCTCCGGGCATTTCGGGAAAATTGACCGAACCCTGGCAGATGCCGTAGTGGAAAAAGTTGCTGACCAGCTCTCCAACTATGGCTACGGCTCGGGTTTCGGCTTCATAAGTTGAGGCCCCGAGATGCGGCAGAAAAATTGATCGGCCAGTTTTCAGAAATTCCCCGATCGGAATCTTTTTCGGAACAAAATCGGAAATATAGGAACTAACCCGGCTGGTTTGGAGGTCGTCCAAAAGGTCCCGCTCATTTACCAATTCGGCTCTGGCAAGATTGATCAAGCTGACTCCGGCAGAGAAAAAGCGCTGATCGATCATTTCACGATTATCGTCGCTAAGAGAACTGTGCAGGGTGATGAATCGAGTCCAGTTGTCGGGGGCAAGAAGATCTTCAAATTTGGTAAGGATCTTGATCTTGCCGTCAAAAGTGTCGGGATTTTTTGCATATGGGTCGTAAGCCAACACTTCCATTCCCAGATTCACGCACATCTTGGCAACCTGCGAACCGACGGCGCCCAAACCGATCACTCGGATCCTTGAGCCAGCCAGTTCATTGCCTTTGTATCGCTTCTTGAGTTCTTCCGGATTTCCGGAATCTTTCTCTAAAGCGGCGGCGGCCTGGAAGATCGGCCGGGCGGAGGCAACTAAAGCCCCCAAAACTAATTCCGTTACCGCTCTGGCGTTAGCGCCGGGAGCATTGAAAACCGCCACGCCATTTCGGTTACACCAGTCAAGCGGAATATTATCCACACCGGAACCGGCGCGCCCGATCGCAATGAGTGATCTTGGCAGATCCATCCCCTTTAGATTCATAGAACGCACGAAAATAGCTTCAGGGTTGTCGCTGAAATCCACGCATTCATCAAGTTCCAGATCGGAAATGCTATGCAACAAAGTCAACCGATGGATATCGTCGTAAATCTTGATCTTCATTCTCGCTTCCTTTCAAAGAACGCTAATAACTTAACGCAAACCTCTGCTAAAAACAATCTGTCGGGGCGCTGGGAATCGAACCCAGCCTTCACGCACCCGAAGCGTGTGTACTGCCGATATACTACGCCCCGCGGATTACCTAGGTTTCTTCGCCGAACCCTTAACACCATACTGGGCCATTACGCCTTCGTCAATCCTTTGTTGTTCCGCTTCTATCTCTTCGCGGGCTTTGGCGCGCATATCCGCCAATTCCTGGTCGCCTAACTTACCCAGCCTCTTGGCTTCCTCCAACAATTTCTCTTTATCGTTCAGCTTGGGATCGTCCAATACATTCTCTAAAAGCACGGCCAAAACCGCCCCGACCTTCGGCCCGGGAGCAATCTTAAGAGTTTTCATCACGTCTTGACCGTTGATCTTCAGGGTCTTGGCGCTGATCGGATCTTTCATCGCTATCTCAATCATCGCTTTGAACTTACGCAACCGCGCCGGTACCGCTACGGCCGTGCCGGATCCGATGCGGTCACACTCCCGCAGCTTCATCAGATCTTCAACATTTTCCTGACCAACCCGGTTCACAAAACGACGGGCGCCGCGAGCAGTGCCGATCTCCGCGTCAAAAGAAAACATATGCTCGCGCACCAGCAAAGCAACTTGTTCAATATCTTTTTTAGCGAATTTTAACCGATCTAAAGCTTCTACCGTCAGCTTCTCGCCAATATACTGATGTTGGTAAAAGGTCCATTCGCCTTTTGCTCCCTTATTTTCGCGGGTTCCTTTCGGGGTCGGTTTCCAGCCACGAGATCTAGGCTTGCCTACATCGTGCAATAAAGCGGCCAATCGCAGATGCAGAGGAAATTTCTGACCGACCGCGTAATCCAAAGCGCGCAGATTGTGCTCGAAAACTGTGTATTTATGATGTAGGTTCTGATCCATTCCTATCCCTTCGGCCAATTCGGGCAGAACGTACTTCAACAAACCCAACTCCGCCATCCGGTGAATCCCAGCACCCGCGTGTTCGGTCATGATTAACTTGCATAATTCATCGCGGATCCGTTCCTTGGCGATAAATTCCAGCAGACCGGACTTTTCTTTGATAGCTTTGGCGGTCTCCTCTTCAATTTTGAAATCCAACTGCGCGGAAAAACGCACCGCCCGCATCAAACGCAGAGCATCCTCCTCGAAGCGCTCGCCTGCTTTACCAACAGCTCGAATTACCTTATTTAGTAGATCCTCCTTGCCCCCGAAAGGATCCACTAAAACTTCTGCGCGACGCTGATCAGCTGAAACCAAAGAGGCAATAGCGTTCACAGTAAAGTCACGCCGGGAAAGATCTTCTTCTATATCCTTGGCAAAAGTTATCTCATCAGGATGACGCTTGTCGGTATACTTTCCCTCCTTCCGGAAAGTGGTCACCTCCACCAAAGCCATCGCTGGATCTTCGGCGCGGGTCTTTACTCCTACCGTTCCGAATTTATTTTCATAAACGCTATCAGGGAAAACTTTTTGGATCTCTTCCGGTTTGGCGTCAGTGGTCAGATCCCAATCTTTTGGATTTTTCCCGAGCAAAAGATCCCGCAGGCAGCCGCCCACCAGATAAGCCTTGTGACCCGCCGCGGCCAGTTGATCGGCGACGGATTTTACCTCTTTGGGAATATTCATTTGAACTTGAGCGTTCTATTTCTGGGCGGATAACGCGTCGTCTATCGCCGCCTTGACCTGCTCGTAAGGAACGGCGCCGGAAAGCGCTTTACCGTTTACGAAAGTGGTCGGAGTACCGGTTACGCCGGCCGCAATACCGTCATTATAGTCTTTATGAGCCTCCTGGTCATACTTTTTAGAAGCCAGGCAGGTGTCAAAATGGGCGCGATCCAGACCCAGCGAAGAAGCCAACGATTTGAAAAAAATATCATTAAGATTACCGCTGCGCTCTTTGCCGTCCAAAATCTCGGCCGTAAAAAGGCCGTCATGATATTCCCAGAACTTCTTTTGCTCCGCAGCGCATTGCGATGCCATCGCCGCGTCTGCCGACTCCTGGCCCAGGAACGGGAAATCACGGAAAACCATTTTCACCTTTCCGGTTTTTATATACTCCGTTCGTAACTTCGGCTCTACATCGGAAAAGAAGCGGCCGCAGAAAGGACATTGATAATCTCCGAATTCTACCAGCGTTATGGGCGCGTTCGGGTCGCCCAGCACTACATCATCATCCATCAGATCCTTGTTGGAAACCGTCGCGATCACATTCGCCTGCTGGGGCGCGATATTGCGGGCGCCGACGCTATAAACCACCGCCCCGGCGATCAAAAAAGCCGCCACTAGAATGCTACCGGGCAACAAAATATCTCTTCCTGGTTTTTGACTATCGTCCATACTTTCTATAATATAAAGGCAATATGGACTTCAGTGTCAAGCTGAAACAAGTCACTCTCCTGCTGGGCGACCTGGTGATACTGTATGCCTCCCTCGCCATTACCCTATTTGTGCGTTACCAGGGACTTTCCCGGGAAGTGGTAGATGCCCATTTTTGGCCATTTACTCTCATATTCGGCATCTGGCTGGTAACTTTCTATATCGGCGGACTTTATGATCTGAAAAGTCTGAAGAACGACCTGGAATTTTATAAAAAATACATATCGCTGTTGCTGATCAGCGGTGTTATTGCCACGATTTTATTCTACTTCTTGCCGGTCTTCGGCATCAGCCCGAAAACCAATCTCTTTACCGTACTGATCATTTTCGGCCTGGCCAACTATTTCTGGCGGACTTTCTATAACACAATGTTAAGCGCCGGTGTGCCGGAAAACCGGATCCTAATGATCGGCTACAACAAAACCGTGGAAGACGTCGTGGAGCACATCGCCAAAAATCCCCAGCTGGGATATGAAGTAAAGTTCTGGATGAAAGAGGGTCTGCAAGATAAAGAATTCGAGCACTTGGCGCAGATAATCTTGAGCAACAAGGTAAATCTGATCGTCGTTCCTGCCCACATCAAAAAGAATTCCAAGGCCGCCAGATTGATCTACAAAAACCTTGTGCTGGGAATTGAAGTGCTCGACTTGTCGGAACTTTACGAAAAAGTCTTCCAAAAACTTCCTCTGGCCGAGCTCGAGGAAGTTTGGTTCCTGGAAAATCTGGCAAAGAGCCACAAAGTCTATGAGTTCATTAAGCGCCCGATCGAGATCTTTCTGGCGCTGATATTAGCGATCGTCCTTCTGCCTATCGCGATCCTCATCGGCCTGCTGGTAACTATTACTTCCAAAGGCCCGACCTTGTTCCGGCAAAAACGCAGCGGCCGCAATGAACAGGAATTTATGATCTATAAGTTCCGCACAATGCGCGCCGATGCCGAAAAAAATGGCCCGCAATGGGCGAAGCCCGGCGATGAACGCACGACAGCCGTCGGAAAATTCCTGCGCGCCGCCCATCTTGATGAACTTCCCCAACTGATCAACATCATCCGTGGCGAACTTTCTTTCGTCGGCCCCCGCCCGGAACGCCCGGAATTCGTCACTCATCTGAAAAAAGATGTGCCATATTTTGAACTTCGTCTGCTGGTTCGTCCGGGTATCACCGGCTGGGCGCAGATCAATTACAAATACGGCGCCTCGGTGGAAGATGCTTATGAGAAACTTCAATACGATATGTACTACTTAAAAAACCGCTCGCTAACACTGGATTTCTTTATTTTATTGAGAACGATCAAGTATCTTTTCACTAATCTTAAATAATGCGTTTTATCTTGGATTGGTTATTTAATAATCGGACCGTCGGCCAAACTATCGCCAAAAACACCTTTTGGCTCTTCTTCGGCCAGATGATGAGCCGCCTGCTGCGGGCAGTGATCGTGATCTATTCCGCCCGCGTTCTGGGAGCCGCCAGCTGGGGCGCTTTCTCCTACGCCTTGGGCGTAGCGGCATTCCTGACCATCTTCTCCGATATCGGCATCAACGCCCTCATTACCAAAGAAGCGTCACGTAATCCCGGCCTGAAAGATCGCTATCTTTCAACGGCTTTTTTCACTAAGCTCTTCCTGCTTTCGGTCTTAGTGATCGCTACAGTAGTTTTCTTCCCCTATCTAACCAATCTCAAAGAAGCGGCGGCGCTGATGCCGATCCTAATTTTCGTATTCGCCTTTGATACTTTGCGTGATCTTGGCTCGGCTTTAAGCCGCGCGCTGGAAAAAATGGAGATAGAGGCAGGCATAAATATTTTTACTAACGCCGCGATCACGATCCTGGGAATAATTTTCTTGGTTATCTACAAAACTCCCGAATCAATGGCGGTGGCTTACGCGATTGGCAGCGGTCTTGGCCTGATCGCTATTGCCTACGCCCTCCGCCACCATTTCCGCAACATCTTCACCCATTTTGATAGACAGCTAGTGAGGGACATTTTACAGACCGCCTGGCCCTTCGGCTTGCTCGGCATTATGGGAGCGATCAACCTGAACACAGACATAATTATGGTAGGCTGGCTGCGCTCCGCCGCCGAAGTCGGTTATTATTCAGCGGCCCAAAAACCGATCCAATTGCTTTACGTGTTGCCTACTCTGCTCGCCTCCAGCGTCTTTCCGGTGATGGCTAGGTTGGCAAAGGTTTCTCCTTTACTGGTAAAAAATATTTTGGAAAAAGCATTAGCCGGAGTGATCTTGTTGGCCGTTCCGGTAGTGCTGCTGGGAATAATTTTTGCAAACCCGATAATTCATCTGATGTTCGGGACCGAATATCTGCCGGCAGTGAACACCTTCCGCATCCTGATATTCACGATCCTGATCGTTTATCCTTCCGCCCTTATCGGCAATGCAGTTTTCGCCTTTGACGCCCACAAAAGCTTTATTGGATTCGTTGCCGTCTCCGCCTTGGGCAATGTGCTATTCAACTTTTTACTCATCCCGATGTTCGGCATTGAAGGAGCAGCCATCTCCACTTTGATCACCCAGATCATCACCAACTTCCTGATCTGGCGCAAAATGAACTCTATCCAAAAACTCCACGTCTGGCCGCAAATTAAAAATCAGTTATTCGTCATTAAGTCATTAGTAATTAAGTAGAGGACAAGGCGGGGCTTTTTTGTTTTCACCACTCTTTTATAGCTTTTTCCCACCGAGCAAACGTACCACAATCGTACCAACGGGCATTCGGGAATTTATGGCCAGCCAGCTTTCCGGCGGCGGCCAGCTTAGGGAAAATATCCTTTTCGATCATCAAAAATCCCTTATTCCAATCGGCATATTGAAAAACTTCCGGCTCCAAAATATAAATACCGGAGCTGACAAAATCCGATGGCGGATTCAGCGGCTTTTCCAAAAATTCCTTGATCGCATCACCCTCCATTACCGGCACACCATAATCAGAAGGCTTCTCCACTTTCACCAAGGCGATGGTCGCCGCCGGCTTTGCAGGATTGGCCTTGTGGGCGGCGATCAACGCCGATAGGTCAAAGTCCTTCAACTCATCGCCGTTGGATAAAATAAATGCCTCATTGAGCTTGTCGGAAAAAAGCTTTAAGCCGCCAAAAGTGCCCAGCGGCTCCGGTTCTGCTACCAACTCTAGCTTTCCCTTTAATTCTTTTTCATATCGCTTCTGCCACCATTGAAAATCTTCGGTATGATTTTTGTTCACCAAAACCAGCGATTCATCTATTCCGTGACGGCCGAAAAGATCCAAAAGGTGATTCAGGATCGGCTTACGTTTAACTGTGAGCAGCGGCTTAGGCATTTCCAAAGTTACCGGATGAAGCCTTGTCCCTAAACCACCAGCTAAAATAACACCCTTCATTGCCTATAGAGTACTAAAAAAGATTGAATTCGTCTACATTAAAAAATCTCCCCCGCTAGCGGGGGAGATTTTTTCTTAGTAGCCTTGCTTGGCTTTTAGAGCGGCCTGTAAAGCTTGTACCTGCTGGAGCAAGGTCTGCAACTGCTGTAGCTTTTCGGCTGCGTTGGAAGAAGCTGGAGATGGGGTCGGTGCAGCTGCCGGGGTCGGAACTCCTGCCGCATTACCAAAGATCTCCTTCAATTTAGCGCGGGTCTTCGGACCAAGATTGCCATTGCCGGGATCAGTCGCCTTCTTGATCACGCCATATTTCAGCTGGAATCTGACGATAGCAGTCTTAGTCAGATTACCAAAATATCCGGTGGCCTGACCTTCAGGATAAATTTCCTTATCGGTGGCCAAAAGCTGCTGTAAACGCTTAACATCATCCCCTTTAGAGCCGGGCTGGAGATTAGCATTAAACACAGGGGATACCAGTTGGGCTACAGGGGAAGGATTGGCGTTGGTCGCCGCTGGCACATTGGAAACTACCGGAGCGCCACCGCCGCCCGTTGGCGATGGAGAAGGCTCTGGGGCCGGAGAAGGCTCGGGAGATGGCGCAGGGGAAGGTTGTGGGGATGGCGGAGGTGGGTTTGGCGTTCCCTCGCCTCCTCCTCCAGGACCACCGCCAGAAACTGTGCACGCGCTACCAGTGGGAGTTATTGTGACGGTTTGAGCGCTGGGTGAAGTAATACTCAAAGTAGAATTAGAGGCCGAGCAATTAAAACTGGCAGCCGCCCCTCCTACAGAATAAGTGAAGGTGGTTCTGTCGGCGGAAGTAATTGACAAAGTAGAGCCGGATTGCATACCGGCAACTATAGAACCGCCCTGAACTTGAAGCGTTTCTACTTTATCATTGCCGTCAACGGTAAAAGACATAGAATTACCGGCGACGGTCACCTTTAGAGTTATGCCGGCGTTTAGCGTGACGCTATCGGAAGCTGCCAGAACAGTAACCGGCAAAACTAATAACGTTAAGGCAAGCAGTAAATGTTTTTTCATGAGTTATGTGGTGCATGACCTAACCCTCCTATTTGAAGCCCCAGCAGTGATAACCAATAACGTAGGCGCTCGGCGTGGTGGTAGCCTTCAAAGTCATCGCAGTCGCGCTTGAAACAACCATAATGGTTTCATTGCTGGTCTCGTTGGCGATTACGCAGGTCGGGGCATTCCTCCAAGGGTTAACGAAAGTAGCGATACAGGCTGTACCAGCGGCGTTCGCCGAACTTCCGATGGTGATCTTTCCGGTTTGATCAGTGCCAATAACGCTCGGCGCAGTTCCGCAGCTGCTCAATACCGGTGGCTTGCCCTGGCTTTCTACGTGACCGGCAACTAAAGCCATGCCATCAACAGTTAAACGATCGGCCGCCGTTGGGGACGATGTACCAACAGTAACGGTAGAGGTAGCGTTTAAGTCGCCCAAGGTGGAGGTAGCGGCGATGTTCAAATTACCCTTAACGTTAACAAAACCGGCTACATCTAATCTGGTTCCGGGAGTGGTGGTACCAAGACCGAGATTGCCGAATAACCAAGAATTACCCGTAGAGGTTGAGGTGAAATAGTCAGCCCGAACGAACCCTTCAAAAATAGCCGCGCCCTTAACGCTGACTGCCGCGCCTGGGGTATCAGTAGCTACGGCAACACTGGCGGTATCTATATAGGTAGTGGCCGACGCGATCAACGCCACTGCGAACATCGACACTGCGACCGACACCGCCACGGACAAAACTTGTTTTTTATTAAAACGATACATTCTACAAAAAAATTATTTTTTTATTAATTAAGATAGTGGCATCGACACGCCAATTAAGATAATTATAAACGACTGCAAAATCACCGCAACCCCCTCCCTGCTCACATGTGGATAACTTTAGCGGATCTATTTCAGATCGCTTTGCAACCCGCTGATCAATTCCTTATAATAGCCGTTCTCTTCGTGGAATTTTACTATTTCCGGCTTCAAAGCCAATATCCGATCAAAGATCATTCTGGCATTTCTTAGCTGACCGGCCTGCCGATAAATACTGAAAATCTTTTGTAGATCATTGATATAATTCCACAATGGCAGGTCCGGCAGTTTTTGGTCGGATGACCCAAGCCGGATCTTATTCAGACTTTCAATGTCTTTGAGGGCCAGATCATTGCGATCGATCAAAATGGCTACGGTCGCATGATTGACGAACGCATCGCGATAAGTCGGCTCCAAGTCGATTGCCTGCTGAAGCAGTTCCATGGCCTTGGCGGTTTCGCCGGTAGCCAGGAAATTGTCAGCCAGCAAAAATAAGATCTGTTGCTTGGTGGGGCTAAGATCCAGCGCCGCCTTCAAATGCTCGCGGGCTTTAAATACCAGCTGCGGATTTAAGGAACGGGCGGTCTGATACAATCCTCCAACCATTAAATGAAGACGCAAATTGTCCGGATGAGCTTTTAGATATTCCTCTAGAGAACCGATGGTGTATTCCAAAAAAGGGATCTTGGAACTGTTGGGCACATTATTGGATCCGAGCAATAAACCGGCGACGCGCGACATTTGTTCCAAAGTTTCACCGGTACCGAATGAATTTTGGGCTAAAGTTTCCTTGAACGCCGCGGTGGTCTTGCCCACCGGATCAACTTGGTCACTAGTGGCCTTCAAAGCAGTGATGATCCCCTGCGCCTGCGCCAAAGCCTTGAAATTACAGAAATAAATGATTACCGACATCAGGATCGCGCCGATCACCAAAAATCCCAGTGAAAATTGTTCCGCGTTTTTTTGCTCCACCACTGGATGCTTCGGAGCAATATGCTCCGAATACAAAGAGTTTACATAGGCTAGGATCCCGAAAAACAGAACATAGGTATTAAAATTATCGAAAACGAAAACATTCTGAGCCAGATAAGCGATCGGCACCACAATTAAAACGATGGCCTCTTTTTTGTCCAAGAAATTCCTCTTAAAAAGTTTGAAAATGGAAAAGAACAAGGTCCCAAATAAGGCAAAGTAGGACAAGAATCCTAAAATCCCTCCGTCTATCAGCCACTCGAAGAAGATGTCGTGGGGACGATCGAACCAAGGCTCCTGGTCATAAAGGCGCGGATCGAAATATTTAGAAAAGGCGTACAAGAAGTTGTCCTGACCCCATCCTAGGACCGGCCGCTCCTGAAAAGCCCTCCAAGCAATGCCCCAGATCTGGAAACGGGATTTAATTGTGCGCTCGCCAAGAGAAGTAGAGGTCAGACGGGACAACACGGCATTATTTTGCACCAGGCTGGTGGCGCGCATCAGCCAAAAACCGGCCGGCACTACGATGATCACAACCAACAATCCGATGGCGATCTTTTTGAATCGGCGCTCCTTCGGATCATCACCGCGGAAAAAGATCAGATACAAAACCAGAAATAATGGAATGGCGATCAACAACGAAAGAGCGGCGCCGCGAGTGGCGGTGTAGTAGATCAAAATAAAATTAAAAACGATGATCGCCGAGTAGATCCATTTGAAAATTTTATCCTTGGAATTAAAAAGCAGTATCAGACCAAGACCGATGACTAAAGTAAGATAAGCCGCCAAATAAGTCGGGTTACCGATCGTACCGTCAATGCGCACGTTGCCTCCCTGGATAGCCTGCTTAATGCCCAGCAGCTGCAAAACTCCGTATCCGCCCACCCACAAACCGGCGATTAGAACCGAATTAAAAAATACGAACCAATCCTTCTTTGTCCGGAAAACACTGGTCAGAATTAAGAAATAGGCCGCCAAATGCAAGATCATCATATAACCCTCCATCCTCTCCAGGCGCGACCAAATACTATTATAAGGATCAATCCCCAAAAGATCGGCGGCTCCGATGATCACAACAAAAATGGAAACCGCGATCGCGATCGGCGTCAGCCGCGGTCGGTATTCTTTTTTCAAAATAGCTAACGCCCCCCACAATACCAGAGCGATCTCGATCAATATCCTGAAAGCGAAGTTCCGCCCGGTAATATAAGGAAAAAACATCGAGGTCGCAATCCAAACCGACAAAAACGGGATGATCAGAACTAAAGCCTTGATGGCCCAAACATAGTAATTCGCTAAATTCTTGTTATTCATTTATATGATACGGGGGTTATTTCGCGGCTTTCTTCTTCAGCGCGTCCTGGTCGGAGATGTGTTTGCTGACATCTTCATAAGTTAATCCCTGCTCTGCCAGAAGCTTACCATTAAAATCCCAGGCCGCCATCAAAAGATCGTGCACCTTATCCAAACCGTTCTGCTTGGCGAAAACCATGAAAGCCGACAGGTCTTTCGGGAAGCAGTAACCGCCGAATCCCCGATAACCGCCGTGCGTTACGTCCAAGTGCGAATCACCGATGCGATGATCGGCCGCCATACCCTGCCTAACATTTTCATAATCCGCCCCCAGCTTCTCCGAGGCCATCGCCAAAGCGTTCGCCCAGTTAACTTTTTGGGCAAAATAAACATTGCCTGCATATTTGATCACTTCGGCTTCGGTGGCGGTGATCCGAGTGTGCTTGTAGGTGTTGGTTCCCCAGGGAGACATAAACGGAGCCTTCGGCAAAAGCGAAAGGACGAGGCCGGAAACCTCCATACTCTGATCGGTAAAACCGACGATCTGACGATCGGGGTGCAGCATATCGTTCCAAGCGGTCTTCTCACTCAAAAATTCCGGGTTAAACAAAAATTTGTGATTCGGATATTGCTTTTGCAAACGAGCAGTGGTGCCGGGAGGAATGGTGGACTTCAACACGATCACCTTACTCCCCTGAACTTTACTGACCGCATTATCCACGATGGCAGTATCACAGGAACCGTCTTTTGGGTTACGCGGGGTCGGCACTACCACGAAAACCACCTCGGCTTTGTTTATATCGCCGATACATTTGGCCGGATCAATATCATAAGTGAACAGATCCTCGCCGGTTTTATAGCCTTTGAATTCTTCAAAATATCGTTTGAGCTGGGCCCCAACCCAACCGACACCAATTACTCCAAGTTTTGGATGATACATAACAAAAGTTATTATAGCTCAAAATCCGAAAAAATAAAAGACCCGTCCTCATATTGGGGACGGGTCATTTTTGATTAGATCTTTTTGGCAAGGGTCTTCTTCTTGGCCAGATCGCCGAGGCAGCGGATGATCGTTTCCACCGCTCGGCCCTTGGTCGCAGGATAGTTGCGCTCTTGAGCATCGCGCATCTGCTTCCGAGCAACGTCAGAACTGCCGATCAGCGAAAGGATGCCCGTAGCCAGATGCCTCTGGTCGCTCACCAGCATGGAAGCGCCGGTGGCGGTCGGCGGCCAGGTCCGGAAACCGGTCGCCTCTTCCAGCCGATCCTCCCAGGCCTTCGGAAGATATTCAATCACCGGAACGCGCTGGTAAATTCCGGCGACGCCTAGCGTGCCGCTGCTGCTGATGATCAGATCCAGAGCAGGGATCATATCTTCCTGCTTCTTGAACATACTACAATCCGCGATCCGCACCGGACAAGTTTTCAGAACCTCCTTGTAGAAGTTCGGATCGCTCTTCAGACTGCCGTCTCCCGGATGGAAACGAACCACGAAAGCTAGGGTCTCACAGAATCGCTCACCCATCTCCCGAAGGGAAGCAAAGATCTCGGATAGGGTTTGCTTGTTCAGCTCACCGTTCTTGCCGGGCGACCAGGTGATTAGGTTGTGGCCATCCACCTCGAGTAGGGCTCGCCCATGGAGACGAGCGTTGAAGAAATCTTCGCGCGATTGGGCCAGCTCTTCCCAGAACGGCACACCGGAGGCGACCACGTTGCGGAAACCCTTCTC
Source organism: uncultured Candidatus Saccharibacteria bacterium (assembly GCA_964503795.1). Lineage (GTDB taxonomy): Bacteria > Patescibacteriota > Minisyncoccia > UBA6257 > WO2-44-18 > JAUSKF01. The sequence continues at coordinate 27,723 of CAZDBT010000003.1, read as the reverse complement.
TTCGGCGAGTTTCTTTTCCGCCTCGTCGGGGACGAAAAGCACTTCAATTTTTGGCGTGAGTCCCCAGAATCGAAAACCCTTTCGCCAGAAAGCGCCGTAAGTGTCTGCGAATATCGCAACCGGGATGTCACGACTGCTTGCGCGAGTCATAACCATCAGCTCATCGTGTAGGTTGGCGCTGGAGGTAGAAGCCAGAACAATGTCCGGCTTGAAATCTTCGAGCAACCGCTCGGAGTCAACCATCGCGCCAGCATCCTTGGAAAATACCGCCGCCACTTCGTGACTTCCGTCTACCAGCGCGGCGGCGACTTTCGCCAGGTTACGCGCCGGCCCCAGAGTGCGTGAAACAATCAGAACCCTCATACCTACCTCCTTGGAGCTACTTACTTTTTTCGGGCGAGCGGCCCACTCTGGACAGCTCAAGCCCAAGTCAAAGAACGTGATAGATAATACCGAAATTTTCCTCAAACGTCAAGCAGTCTTCCACCTAGCTTTTGATATACTTAAGGCAATGAAGAAACTCCTTATCGTAGTTGACGCTCCGGGTACCGCTGAATTTATCGCGCCGGTAATTCCACTGATAAAAGGATCGGCCAAGATCCAACTGGTCACCGTCAAAGAATCTCCTACAAAGATATTGGAGAGGTTTAAACCGATACGTTGCGACCAAGAAAGCGGCGCGGCGGCTATATATAAGAAGTTCTCCCCCGACATTTTGCTTGTGGCGATAAGTTCGCTGGTTACCGGCCCATACGTTAACAACAAGTTCACCGAATTGGCCCACTCCGCCGGCGCTAAGATCATCTGCTTCCAAGATATTTGGGCTAATCATCGCTGGCCGGTCAATTTCAAAATGATGCCGTTTTGGAAAACCCTACTAACCATTGATGAGCTGGCAGAGAACTTTATTTTGCAGGACGGTTACACAGGTAAAGTGATCGTTACCGGCAATCCCTCTTTTGATCGCTTCCGCGGCGAGAACGTCGCGAAAGAACGGAAAAGATTACGTAAAAAATTCGGGGTTGATGATAAAACTTTTATAATTCTTTATTGCGGGGCGGGAACTCCGGCGGCGTGGAAGGTTGACCAGACAACTTTTGAGTTTCTGGCCAAAGCGGTTAAAGATTTCCAAGGTAATCATCCGAGCAGCCTATTGATCGCCCGCCAGCATCCGCGGGATGAAAAACCGGGACGCTATCAAGAATTGGCCCCGAATCTGAAATATCTAGATACCTCCGCGATCCCATTCACAGAAGATCTGCTACCGATCGCCGATGTGGTGGTGGGTATGTACGCGACAAATCTGATCCACGCCTGCTACCTGCGAATTCCGGGCATCAGCATCCTGTTACCAAATGCCGGAAAAGAACGCCTGGAAAAGAACCTGGGGCTGTCGGATTTCCCGACCAACGCAGTGGGAGCCACAACCGGAATCTATAAAGAAGATGTCGCCTTGCTTGAAAATGAATTCACAAAAATAATGAACGACCCGGTGTCCAACAAGATCGTCCAGTCAATTCAGGCGCGCTTATTCAAGTTTGGAAAACAACCGGCGGCCAAAAAGGCCGCGGCGGCTATTAAAAAAGAACTTCGTTAGTTATCGGATCAAACTTCTTCAAAGCAACTTTGGTTTTCCTACCTAAAACTTCCTCATATTTTTCCGAGGGCAGACCTCCGGCGTATTGCTGTGGGCGCATCGCATAAAGCATCTCGGCGGTTATTACTGACCCGGCTGGAATATCCCGACCGGCCATCAAAGATTTACGAAACAATGGGCGAAAGGCCGCCTCCCCTTCCTGTAGAACCTTTCCGCCTGCTCCGGCCGTAGCGTCGGAGTCGCCAACCAAGCTGCGTTTGGCAAAATCGCTATTTAAAATCTCCTGGCGCTTGGCGGGACTAGCCAAAATTTCCTTCACGCCATCAACTAAACCGCGTAACTCATCCGGCGTCATAGAAACTTTGTGATCCGAACCCCAAAGTTCACGCGACAACGAGAAATGCTTTTCCAGTATCTTCGCCCCCATAGCGGTAGCCACCAATGCCGGATCAATGCCAACGGAATGATCGGAAAACCCGATCGGCATATCAAAAGTTTTTTGATAAAACTCTATCGTCTTTAAATGCAGATCCTCCGGTGGGCAAGGATATTTTGAAACACAATGCAACATCGCCACCTTTTCGTTTTTCTTCCGCAAAAAGTTCACCGCCTTTTCGGCTTCTTCAAAAGTGCTCATTCCGGTAGAAAAGATTATCGGCTTTCCGGTCTGACGCAGGTAATCCAGCATCACAAAATCCAGGATGTCTCCGGAGCCTATCTTCCAAAGATCAACCCCGACCTGCTCGTTCAGGATCTTTGCCGCTCCCCGGCTCATCGGAGTAGAAAAGAAAATGATCCCTTTTTTTACGCAATGCTCTTTCAGAGGTTTCCAAAATTTATCTACCGGAGTGGAACGGGTGTTCCGGGAAACCCAACTATAACGATCGCTGCCCTTAAAATGCGGCGACACTACATTGATATTCAATTGCTCGTCCTCAACATTGTGGGTTTGAAATTTCACCGCGTCCGCTCCGGCGGCTACCGCTTCATCAACCAACTTCTTCGCGTTCTCTAAATACACCTCAACCGGTTGCTCGGCTTCAGTTTGTATAAAATTCTTGCCGATCTCGGCGATAATGAATACCCCCTTTTGGATCTTGTTCCAAATTTTGTCGGAAGTCATTGAGTTATTGAGTCATTAAGTAACTAAAGAAACTTAATTACTAAATGACTTGTTATGAGAACAGTATCAAAATCACGCCCGCCACCGCAATAGCCGCGCCGAATAGTTTTTTGCCGATATTCCGCTCCTTAAAAAACAACCAGCCCCAAAGCACTCCGAACAGAATACCCATCCGCTTTACGGCGATCGTGTAGGAAGCAAGGCCGACCAAAAGAGCGGCGTTGAATAAAAGGCTGCTGGCGGCCAGCAAAATTCCTAACGGCACCATCAGCCAAAGATTGGGAATTTTTATTTCGCTTGGGGAAAGCAGGTTCCGGCGATTAACAAAAAGGAGATAGGCGCCGGAAGTTAAGGCCATAATTGCCAAACTAGAGGCCGGAGCGAAGAAGACGTTGGAATGCTGGGCCGCTAATTTATCAAAATTAACCGAAATTGACCAAAGCAGAGCGATCCCGATAGCGAGTAAGTTGCCGCGGTTTATCTTCCCGGATTCACCAACTAGTTCTTCTTTTACATCCGCGGAACTTTTGGTGAGCACCCATAGACCAAGTATCGTGACGACCACACCGGAAGCTCCGATCAAACTGGGAATTTCTCCAAGAATAAAAAAGGAGGTCAGAAGAAGGAATACCGGGGTCAGCAGGGACATAGAGAAAACCGAGGAAAATTCCCCGTATTGATAGGCCAGCAAAAGCATTGGGCCGGTAACGGAGTTGATCACGCCGGTGATGACGACTGCTAACCAGAACGTGCTATCCAAAGATGGAAGACCCATAAAATAGGCTGCTGCGAATAAAATGACAGAACTGATCAACGAAGAACAGAAAACTACCGTGAATTTGGAAAACCGACCCCGCGAAACCGCATATTTGCTGTAAGCGTTGTGGATAGAAAAGGCGAGGGCGTTGGAAATTGCAAATAAGAACCAGATGGACATAACTCCACTTTAAAATAAAAAACCTCCGCTGGGTAGCGAAGGTCAGTTAGGGAACTGCGCAGACTTTCTTATAGTTGAATTTGCCAGCGAAATAATTCCACGTTCCTTCATCCATCAGAATGAAGGCCGAGAAATAGATAGCAATTCCCGAAAGCTTTCCGGCGGTCAGGCTTTCGTGAAAGAGCATCGCGCTCAACAACATCGCGGATGTGAGGTAGGCTCCGTTCATCACCAGCTTCTTGAGCGCGATGCTGGCGCCACCCTTGTAGCTTAGAAGATTGAAGTTCCACATCGCCACCACGATCAACCCGCCAAACAACGATGCTAGCCACAAACTCTGCATCGGCTTGGAGTGGTCCGCGAACAGCCTCAGCGAACCCAGGATCGCAGTGCCGGCAAGCGCCAGCGCCAGAGTGGTAAGGCCGCCCCAGAAGTTCTTCACGTAGGGATCAATGCCCTTCACCTTCTGGGTAATGCCCTGGTTGATCGCCGTTGAACACATAATGATCAGCGACAGCCAGATCCAGAGCGGAAGCGTAAGGAGCTTCCCGAGGGCAGGCCAACCCAAGACCGAATATCCGGCCAGGATGGCTAGGCCCACGCCGGCCCACTGCCGCCAGTTCAGCTTGTGACCGAAACAGAAGCGATCAATGAGCGCGCCCGGCACGATGGAGAGGGTCATGATGAAAGTGTTGACCCCGATATCGCCGCCCAGGGTGAAAACCGCGAACGACAGGACCGTGGAAAGAGCCGCGAAGAATCCGAACAGGCAGGAACCGCCGACGCTCCTCCAATCCGTTAGCAATTTCTTGCCACGCTTGGCCGCCATCACGCTCCCCGCCATCACCTGCACCATCCCCACAACCATGGTCCCGAAAAAAACATGGCCCATGGTGGCGCTGACACTGCCGATGACCTTCTGCAACATCTTGGAAGCCGTCTTGGTGCCCGCTTCCGCGAACGTCCAGCGCATCCACTTTTCTCCGATCATCTGCCGACTCCTAATTTGGGATAACGAGTTTGTGAAACTACTGCGAGGAATTATATAACAAAAAACCCGACTCGTCAATCCCTCACATAAAACTTATGTAAGGGACAAGAAAGCGGATCTTCTTTCTACGCCTCCGGGATTTTGATTATAGCTAATCGCGCCGTTCCAGCGCATTTATGCTGATGCGGCTGACCGGCGGGGATCCAAAGCCAGTCCCTCGGTTTTAACACCACACTGGTTCCTCCTTTTATTTCTTTCGCCTTCCACTCCAATTCATTGGCGCTGCCATCGGCATTCTTATTAGACCAGGGAGCAACCATCTCGCCACCATAAATAAATTCCACCTCGCCCTCCAAACAATACCAGAGATCACTTTCGTGGCGATGTAATTCGGCATCGTTGGCTACTTCCGAGTCTTCCAAAATATTGATCGGCAACTTGTTGGCAACTGAAAAGGCTTTGAAAGGCTCCAAGTGATGTTTCCCGGCAACCGGAACATTTTGCAAAGCTTTATCTACTTCTCCTTTCGGAATGAACACGCAATCTTTTGGCTTATTTCCCATTTTTACTTAATTCTTTTTTAACCAGATCGGCGATGAATTCTTCGGTGATCTGCATCGCGTCGTAAGTGGCTCCACCGATGTGTGGAACGATTATCAGATTATGCTGACCGCCTTTCGCCATGTCCCAAAGTTCGCTCTTGGCCAGATGCGCGCCACTACCCTCCTCATCCCACATCACATCAACTGCCGCTCCGGCGATCCACTTTTCTTTCAGGGCTTTCTCCAAAGCGCCCTTCTCAATAATTTCCGCGCGGGCGGTGTTCACCAAATAAGCGTTCGGCCGCATCAACTTTAAATGATCCGCCTTAACTAAATTCTCCGTTTCCGGAGCGAGCATCACGTGCAGAGAAACAAAATCCGATTTAGAAAACAGCTCATCGTGACTCACCTTCTCCACACCCTGACTCAACATAGCGGCGGCATCTAGGGCCGGATCGGCGGCGATCACTTTCATTCCCAAAGAATTCGCATAGCGCGCCACCATCTTTCCCAAACGACCCAAACCCAAGATTCCCAAAGTCTGGCCGGCCAACTGATAGCCTTTGAATTGGTCGCGGTTCCAACCGCCGGCTTTCACATGCTCATAGGCCTGGGGGATCTTTCTCGCCAAGGCCAGGATCAACCCAAGGGTTTCCTCCGCCGTGGAAGTGATCTTGTCCAAAAAATCGGTGTGCCCACGCAGGGTCACTAGCTTGATACCACGCTTTTCCGCCTCTGCTACATCAATGTGATTCAAACCGGTGGTTGGGGAAGCGATGATCTTCAAATTCGGCATCTTCTCCATCCAAGACTTATCTATCTTGTGCTTAAGGCGGACCGCCAACACAGCGGTTTCTGGATGCGGAACGTCCCCAAGGCCCACTTCGCCGAATGAGGCATAAGTGGCCAGCGCTTTTTTTGAATAATCTTGCGGCTCGGTAATGTGAATTTTCATATTATTTTCCTAAATTCTTCATTGCCTGCTCCGCCGCGTCCCAGTCCGCCGGAACATTGATATCGGAAACGTACTTTGCGTCGATCACATAAGGCAAGGTTTTTTCTCCATAGAAATTCGGTTTCGCCGGATCAAACAATAAGCCGGTTTTAAAAAGATAGATGGAACCAACACTCCAGTAATTCTTTTCCAATTCCTGACGGCGGGCAACGCGATTGTGGATCGGTCCAGCGTCTCTCACCAAACGCAAAACACCGGCCCCGTTAACAGCCATAGCTTTTTTATAATGATAATTTTCCGGAATTTCCGCGACGCTCAACACCGAATCCGCTCCGGATTTATGAATAAGTTCCACGGCCTCTTTAATATGATGGGCCTGCCGCAATGGAGAAGTGGGCTGAAGCAATAAAATATAGTCCGGCTCATAGCCTTCTTTTTCTTCCAAAGTCTTTACGGCGTGCTGAAGCACGGGCAAGTGGGCGGCCTTATCGTCGGCAATTTCCGCCGGACGCATGAACGGAACTTCACAACCATATTGCTTGGCCACTTCCGCGATCGCTGGATCATCGGTAGACAATATCAAACGATCAACCACGCCGGAGGCTTTGGCGGCCTCTATCGTGTAGGCGATCAGCGGCTTGCCCAACAACGGCTTAATATTTTTACCCGGAATCCCTTTAGATCCGCCGCGAGCAGTGATGATACCTAAAACTTTCATTATTTTTGAATGTCGTGAAACTTCTTTTGAGACGTCAATTTTACCTTATTCAAAACTTCCAATATTTTCCGGCTGGAATTAGGTTGGAAGTAAAGGCTGCCCTTCAAATATGGGCCGTGTTTGATCTGCTTCTGGACCGCCGCTTTTATCTCTGAAGAACGGTAACCAACATCCACTACATTCTCCCCGCGCAAACGATTAGCTTGGCGAGTTCCCACATTGACTACCGGGGTACCCAGATAAGAAGCTTCTTTGATACCGGAGGAGGAATTACCGACCAGAACGCTGGATCGGCGCAATAATCCGATAAAATCTTCCGGCAACATATCGGTTACGAACCGGATGTTCGGGTTATTCAACTTTCCCTGCTCGCGGTATATGCGGATCGCCTTGGAAATTTCGTCCGTGCCGGCATCGCTGTTCGGCCAGAACCAAACGGTCGGCATTTTTAATTCATCGATCGCCTTCAAAGTTTCTTCCACATTACGGCGATTATTTTTTTCGGTAGTTACCGGGTGCTGCATCACCATCAAAAAAGGCTTGTTCACGTCGATCTTCGCGCCCATACCAGTCTTATTGACCGCGCGGCCGTCATTCTTCTTATCCACCAGCGCGGCAAATTCCACGTCGGGAGAACCTACATTGAAAACCATCCTCGGGTTTTCGCCCATCTGGATCACCCGCTTCCGCGCCGCTTCGTTGGTAACAAAGTGGATATGCGAAAGCTTAGTGATCGCGTGACGAACACTTTCATCAATGGTGCCACTGACATCTCCACCCTCAATATGGGCGATGGTTTTATTCAAATAGGCCGAAACCATGGCGATGGCCAACTGCTCAAAACGATCGCCTCGGATCAGAACGATATCCGGATTCAGTTTGTAAAGTGAATTGGCGAATTCCAGCGCGGTCAATCCGGAAGTCTTGGCCATCGCGATGTGGCCACCGCCCTCCACTACGTTGAATAAAGTTTCATTGACCCGAAAACCGGCGGCCTGGATGGCCGGCAAAAAATGCTCGCCATGTTTATCGAGTAAAACCGATCCGCCCACCACCAACTGAAGTTCAAGTTTCGGGTTCTTGTTGATCAGATCCAAAAGATGCTTCTGGCGGGCATAGTGGATACGGCTAGTGATCGGGAAACAGATTTTACGTTTTTCGCGCAACTTTTTAGACATCAATTTTGTGCTTATAAATTAACACTTTATAGCTTACGAGTCAAAAGAAATGCTCGCCTAACGAACGATCTTATATATCTCCACTAACCCGTTCTTATAGACCAAGGCCAGCTTCTTATTTGCGGAAAGATCGACGGTAACGATCTGTTTCTCCAGCGGACCGTAATAAACATAATCCGCGTCCACAGACGACCAATCGGCCGTCAGCTTCCGATAGCGCGCCAGCAATTCATCCATTTTCTCCGATCGCTTAGAGGCGGCATCCCCATCTTCAGTCTTGCCTATAAAGTTCTTGAAACTGCCGTAGCGGCTGGAAAAATAATTGCCGTAAATATTTCCGACACTGTCATTCAGATTACTCCCCTTGTCCGGAGGGCACTCGTAACCAACGCACCCCGTCGGAACCGCGCCAGCCAATCGCAATGAAAGATCAGTCGCAGTAACGCCGAATAGCTTATGACTCACAAGGTAACGGTTCTCAATATCAGACATCGGCAATAAAGATATAAAAGCGGTCGGCAAGAACGGACGAGCAGAGGTATGCGCAGCAAGATACATAGACGTAAGCGTTGATGGCGAAATGATCCGCGGTTCGCCGCTCAAGTTTTCGTTGATCCAGCTCCACGACTGCGCGACCTCGTTCGGAAAATCATAATAATTGATAATTTCCGGCTGGAGACCCCCGCTGATACTCCGGATGTTGTCCAGCTTCTTGATCGGCAAAACCACTATCGCCATCACCAGAGCTACGCGCAGAACCTTGCTGATCCGGATTGACCGCGCCGAAAACCGGGAGAAAAGTTCGTGAGCGAAATCAAAGAGGATCAAAAAGATCACCGGGGAGATTGAGCGACGGAAGAAATGCGGCACCGGCACGTAACCGATCACCAGTTGGAGATTCCAAACAATGAACATTGCCCCTATAAGACCGAAGAAGAAAACTGCCTTGGACCGATCCTTTTTCCAATAAAGCAGATAGCTAGAAACCAGCAAGACCGCATACGCCGCCAGATCGGGAAGGTTCTCTCTTCCGATGCCCAGAGTTCTGCCCTGCACGATACCCTCCCGCCAGACGAAATCCCGCGCCGCGGCCAGGTGATTGAATCGGAGGTAAGTAACAAAATAAGGAATGGTGATCAACAGCAGGACTCCCCAAAACACCAAAAAGCCTCGCAGGAGCTCCTTGTTGCTACGCTGAAAAATTAAAACATAAAGGGACAGCAAACCCACGCAGACCACCCAATAAACCCAATGATGAAAGTAGGTATAAAATATCAAACCGGCGGAAACTGCGGCCAGCGCGGCAGTCAGGATCTTCGGCTTTCTCCAAAAAATAAAGAAAGTGACTATCGCCAAAAGATAGATCGGATATGTGAGTAACGGTTCATCCACTCGGGCAAGGTAGAGTTGATCAAATTGAGTCTTGGCAAAAGGAATGAAATTGTTCAGAAAAAAAGCCTGGAACTCCGCCCAGCCTTGCCATTTATAGAATGGCAGTTTGACGACGATCGGGGTTAAAACACCGGTCAGACCCAAAAACATTGCCCAGAGTTTAGAACGCCACAGCTGCCATCCCAGAAAAGCAAAAAGCAAAAAAATTATGGCGGGGAAAAAGAATTGGACGCCCAGATAAGCCAGGTCAATATTGCCTCGGAAAAGATAGATGAACCCGGCGAACCAGAGGGACGGCAAAGGATTCTGGAGGGTCGGCAAGGCGGTCACCGGTCCGTATACTTCGCTTGGCGGAAAATGGCCATCATAGATCTCTCTCGCCCGGGGCAGATAAGCCTGCAGGGAATCCCGATAAGTTTTGTACTGGGAGAGGACGAATTCTCTGCCGGAAGCGCTGAAATTCTTCCAAATCATCAACGGAGGCCCAATGTATAGGAAGCCGACTAGAACGGCCGCCAGCAAAAAAAGGGCCTTAACGTTCAGTGCTGATTTAAGATATCGCATCCTGTTCTATTTATTATAATTCACTTTCCACCACTCGGAAAACTAACGATATCGCTGGCTCCACATTGCAGAAAGAAAATTACCTATCCTCTTTCCCGCCTGGCCATCAGTTTTCCAACACATCCTCTCGATCATTTTTTTTCTAAGCTCGCGTCCAGAAGCGGGACTTCCTAATGCCTGATTCAAACAGCTTAACAATTCCTCGCGACTCCTCGCCGGCATCACAGAGCCGTCACGATTCACCAGCTTGCCATGGCTGTAATCTATAAATCTCCGAACGCTTCGCAAAATCGGCCGATCCTCAAAACCATCAAAGTAGATCAGGATCGCCGGCTTATCAAAAGCGGCTGCGTCCACTCCGATGGAAGCGCCACCGGCCACTACCACGTCGGCATTAGCTAAAGAGTCGGCCAGCCAGTCCATATCAGATGCATTCAGCTCCTGGTCCCGAAAAACGCCGACCTTAAACTGATGGCCGGGCTTATCCATATAGAAATCCCCGCTCGGCTCAAATTTACCCAAAGGAACTTCATCATTAGGAGTAAAGCGCACTAGGACCTGGGAGGGAGGAATGAGTTTTTTTTCTATGAATTCCTTTAAAATTTCCATTACTTGCCAGTCGGTATCGGTGAAGCGTTTACCAAACGGGGAAAATAAAATCATTTTCTTGGCAGGATCCAATCCGATCTTTTTGAAAAAATCCTCCCGTGCCATCCGCTGCCCGGAAAAATAACGGTCGTATTGGGGAATGCCGCTGATGAAAATATCCTTGGCTATCATTCCGGAATGCCTCAAAGCTTCATCTTTCATAATTTCGTTGTGGACGATCAGAGCGTCCGGTCGGATCCGAAAAATTCCTTTTGTGGTGAAATTGTCCCAAGATCGTACCATCCCCACAGTTTTAACGCTGCGCTTTTTGGCCGCTGCCAAAAGATGAACATCGTCATCGTGAAAAACGTCGGTGGAAAAAACCAGATCTGGCTGATAACGATCAAATAGTCCGGAAAATCGGGCCTTATCGATCGTCAGATAATCCGCCAGCCTGCTTAGATTACGAATTGCTTTGAGTCGGCCAAAAACCTTCATCAAAAGAAGAGCGGCCAAGAAACGCGGGAAATTCCTTCCCTGTTCCAGCTGGGTTCTCTTATGAATAGAAAGGGAGTCGGTGTTAGCCAGAGAGCTGTTAACAAACCGGAAAAAAATATCCTGCCGGGAAATAATTTGAGTTTTAACCCCCTCAATAAGTACCCGATCGCCCCCGATCGCCTTTTTAAAAAAATCTACCTTGTAGTCAGGAACTAAGACTACCACTCGGCTATCAGGCTCCGCCTTTAAAACTGATAGGGCGTCGCCAATGAGAATATTCCTAAGGATAAATGGATTGAAGGCGGCAATAAAAATAGTGCGCATGTTTTAAATTGAGATATCGGCCGTGTCATAACGCGGAATGGAGAATCTCTCATCTCCTTTCTCTACCGCCTTGCGGACGATGTTAACCGCATACTTCATCCCTAGCGGCTCCAATACCGAACCGGAATCTTTTCCCTGCCGGCCGTGAGGATAAGAAAAAATCGTCGGCGCGCTACCCAACATACCCGACAGAAGCTCAGAAGTTAACTTCACCTCGTTGGAGGCGGTCTCTTCGCTAATCACGTCAAAAGAGTAGTGGCTATGAGAATGATTACCGACCACCATTCCTCTAGCCCGCAAATCTTTTACTTCTTCCTGGGACATAAAAAGATTCCGGCTGATCTTTTCTTCTTTGATCTTGAACTGCTTGAAACAATACCGGAGAAATTGGCCTTTAATATCTTCCGGAAGGGTGATCATGGTTTCCTTGAAATTCGCGTTGGCCGGACTTTCGTGTAACCGCTTCTGAGTCAATCTCCTGTCTTTGGGTATTAGGTATTGAGCCGACAGGTCCGGATAGAACTCTTTCAAAAAACCATGGAAGGTGTCGATGGACTGCTCTATGGGCAACTTGGAAAGCAAAATGTGTACCTTGTGAGCAGGCGGCAGGCGGCCCTCAAAGGTTGAGGTGATTATGAAAAAGGTTCCGGAAGCCCCGTATTTTTCCAATATCGGCAGGGCATTCTGATACTGGTCCTTCAATCCATCGTCAAAGGTTATCGCGCACAATCTGTCCGCCTTACCGGCCTGGGCGGCTTCATAAACTTCCGGAACAGAAACTATTCGGTAATTCTTAGACAAAAATTGAACCTGCCGGTCGAATTCAGGAACCGAACAAGGAGTAATGCCCGAAAACTTGGGGTTGGGATCCTCCACATAGTGATAGTTAACGATTATGTGTTTGTCGTTTATTGAGAACATTTTTCCAATAGATCAACGCTTCTCTTATAGGAAAGACCGTCGGTAAACTTAACATATCTGTCGACAATCGCCAGGCGAGCCTCGCGATCTTTGCCGGGGTCGGAAAGGTAGGCGTTGATCAGTCTTGGCAGATCGTCGTCGGTCTTCGCCAGCTTTACCGCGCCACTCTCATAGATCGGCCGGTAATGGTCGAATTCATAGGCCAGAGCGTAGACCCCTAGGTAGCCGATGTTGATCACGGGCTTGTCAAAAATACAAGCCTCGATGGTTATAGTTGAAGCATAGTTGATGTTCAGGTCCGTATATTTCAGAGAGCACTTCAAATTCAGCAGATCGTCGTAGCTCATTTCTATTTCTTTACCGGAACGTTCAATGCAAAAGTCAGGAATATCCTTGAATTCCGAATAGTTCTCTATCAGGTCCAGCGGGTGAATTCGGATCAGGAGATTAACATATGGAATTTTTTTATCTTTTCTTAAATTGATCAGGTCGTAAATATACTTCTTCTGGAATGGATAGGCCTTGGTTACCGTCGTATGGAAAACGGTCCTGTTCTTGGGATCTAAACCTTTTGAGCGCAAAAATTCTTCGCGAGTCGGTTCTTTTTTCTCATCCCTGAAATAAGGATCAAAGCGCGGCGTTCCGGAAACAAAAACCTTATCAGGAGAATAGCGGTGGATCTTTTCAGCCTCCCCCCTCATTATTTCGTTCCAGGCGATAAGGCAATCCGACTTCCGTATATGCTTGCTGTTCGTTGTCAGATTATCCCAGGTAAAATTCACCGCCACGCTAGACAGGCCGGCCCGCCTTGCCAACAGGATTAACTCTCCCTCCCAAGCATCAAATCCCGGCGTGGCAGTCACTAATAATTCCGGGTGATAGTCATCCAGTAATTTCTGAAACGACTTTGAGTCCGGCAGCAAGCGAGATTCCCATTTGGTAAAAAAGTCGGCGGTAAGAATCTTTGAGAAAGGCCTCCCGATAGTCCTCAAAAATCGACGCCTCCAGTTATGCAGGTAGTTCGGACGTTTGTAGAAATGCTTCATGGAGGTCAGGTAGTCGAACTCTCCAACTAAAGCGATCCTCAAAAATTTAAACCGGCTCCAAAGCTTCGGGTTTTCCATCTCTCTTTTTATATAAATCACATTCGGCGACTGAAAATAATGACGGGCAGCAGCAGCTTCCGCGTCGATCATCGGAGTCAGCACCACCACCCGATACTTGGAGGACAGATATTCTATATACTTAGTACGCAAAAGATCCGAGGTAAATATATAGTTGGGAACGCACAAAAAGATTGTTTTCATAATTAAACGCCGGGCTTCCTCGGCAGGTTTATCCGATAGAAAACGGATTCCTTAGTATGAAATCCCAAAGCTTGATACATCTTATTAGCCTCAACTCTCTTCGGGTTAGTCCTCAAGCTAATATGCTTAGCGCCACTGGTCTCCGATATCTCTATCGCCTTTTGAACCAACATCGGGCCTACGCCCCATTTGCGGTAGTCTTCATCCACAACCAAGTCCTCCGCTTCCGCGATCAGGCCGGTCGGTATTCGGGTCAGATATAAAACCATCAAACCAACGATTCGATCACGGTCGCGGACCACAAGGCAATGTAAGTTGCTCTGACCCAACATCTCCGCTAAATCCTCTTGAGAGATCGGTTTAGGAGCCACGCCAGTAAGACCAAGCTGGCTGGTAAGAGAATTTATCTGCTTGGCGGTGGTCGCGTCGGCATCTTTTAGTCTTTCAATATCAAACATAGTTTTGATGTTTAAGCTTTGATCCCATGTTTATTAAGGATCGCCCGGATGTCCCGTACGTTTTTCACTAGGATCACCTCTTCGATCGTTAGTTTCAAACTAAAATTCTTTTCCAGCTCTGACACTATCAGCAGACCGCTGAAAGAGTCCCAAGCTTCCGTATTTGATGGGCCGGTTTCATCCGAGATCCTCGACGGATCAATATTTAAGACTTTTCCCAAAACTTCTTCAATAGTTTTCATGTTCATTTATTTTACTACGATTGGGCGATATTTACCTTTATTAGACTAGGGTAGGAGTAATCTTGGGAGAAATCATAGCGGTACCTCAGGGTGCCGTTCTCGTCACCGCTAAGCTTAAAATTATTTTCCTGATAAAACTTTTCACATAAAGACTTATTCTTCTTGGTGGGAACAAATAAGCCAGCCAGATCTTCAATTCCAACTTCTCTGGCTTTGGCGATCAGATGGGCAAGAAGAGACTTCTCTATACCGCGCCCCAGAATCCTACAGCTCATCAGAAAATTATCTATCTCCCATCCGGTGTTACTTTTCGGCAATACGCTTAAAAAACCAACCACGCCGTAATCGCCAAAACGATCGACCGCCTCGACGGTCCACATCTTTGATCCGGACTTCAACATTTTTCCTACCTCATCCTCATTCCAACGCTTAGTCGTCATATTGAACTGATTGGTTTTTTGCGTCATTTGAGAAATACGGGGAATACTGACGCTGCCTGATCTCACTTCCCGGATAGTTACGTTTAAATTTAATTCTTTCAGAAAATCGTCCACGCTTTTCAACGAAGATTGTAAACTGCGACGAGTCCTTTCTTCCGCATACATCTCACCGCGACGCATATCTTCAGCAGTAATTTTGGATGCGGAAAATCCGGGATAAGAAAACAGGGAGTCCGGGTGGAGAACCGCAATCTCCGGGCAGGCCTCCGCTACTAGATTCTGTTGGAAGGGGTCGTCATCGACGAACGCGAAACTGTCGCTGCCAAGCATCAACTCTTCGGCAATGGCTCGGATGTTAGTCGCCTTATCGCTCCAGTTGATCTGCCAGGCCGCGAAGTGATCCTTCCGCAAAATCATATCCGGATGTTTCTCGATTACCTCCATCGCATCCGCCTCATTATTGCGGCTGTCGATGGCCAAGATGGTTCCCTGCTTATATAAATTTAAAATATGCTTCTGCAATTTCCTATTCGGCACCACCTTATCGGCGCCATCTTCCCCGACGATGCCAGACCATAATGTATTATCCAGATCCAAAACCAGGCATTTCTTGGTCGCTCCGCTAACGGCGATCGCTTTCCCCATCAGCGTTCTAGAGAATTCAGGAAAAGCATCCGGCGCCAGGCGCAGATCGCCTAAGTCCTTATATTTCGTATACCAAAATTCCTTAAATTCTCCGAAGTCGGAGACTACCTCTACCTGCGCTCCTAAATTGGCGCTCGCCAAGTTCGCCAACTCCTCAACTTGGTCTTGGTCGCTATCCTGGGGATCGATCAGGAAATAAATTAATTTCGGCTTAAACTTGTTCAATGCGCTCTCGGAATTCAGGATCTCCTGAGCATACTGATTGTACTCACCCAGATAAGTTTCGACTGCCACATTGTGAAAGATGGCCTGAGCTTTAAATACTTCCGGCAAACCCAATAAGGTAAAGTTGCTCAGAAATGCCACCTTGATCTTACGAAAATACTCCGGGAATTCCGGCTTATCGGCATTAATCTTCTTTCCTATAGAAACATAGTCGGAAACCGAGGAGTCATTTTTGGACGCCAAACTAAAAACTTGACGCTGTAATTGCTTGAAATCAGTCATTTATAGCACCTGTAGACTAACAGGATTTAGACTCACTGGCAATTACAAATTACCGCTCTCTGAGCCCTTAATAAGGCCTATCCTGATCTCCTCCTCCTTTAGTTGTGTAGCAGTCCTTCAGTTTAAACTCCTCCTTAGACTTCATGGCAAAATTCAATCGCTTGCGTTTTGAGCTGACCGGGTTGAAAAGAATCGGAACTTTTTCATACTCTCCCTCGTCCCCAAAAACGAAACCTGCCTCTCTCAGGCCCTTCTTATGGAAATCCCCACTGGTGAAATAATCTATGAAATCAATTTTATTCTCTCGACAATAATGGGAAGTGGCATCCAAAGCAAAAACTTCCGAATCTTCAGCGGAAACAAAATCTATGATCCGGGCCACCTTCATTCCCAAAGACTGACCCATTTTAGGTTCCTCAACGCGCAACACGACTACCGCTTTGACCTCCCCGCCATTTTTGGCCGCAAAAATCTGGTATTTAGCCAAAGGATTTTTTGCATATCGCCAGTTCAGGTATTGAGCGCTCCGCTCTATAGAGATCGGGTAACGGTTTTTCACTGTCTTCCAAAAAATATCTACCGACGAATCGAATTCCGTAACGGCATCAAAATGCCAGCCTTCCGCAACCGCCCGGCGGTGCTCTGCGGCCGGTAATTCATAAAGCGGGGTCTTTGGATTGATTATATATAAAAAGCGCCTAATCTCTTCGCCCAACCAACCTGCCTTCATAAACATCGGCCAAGCAGTCTCATTAATAGTGTGGTCAATAGCTAATGGATGCAGCGAAGCAGCTTGCTCAAGTAACAAATAGCCGTAGCCTAAAGCGCGCAACTCTTTCTTTACCATCAGGTTGCAAAGCTGGCTGCCGGTCAGGGTGCGCCCGAAATAATTATGGGGGGCAGAATACAATCCGAAAGTTCCCACGATATCTCCTTTTCCGTCGAAAAGACCCAGAGTTTCATAACAATCTTTGTTGGTGTTCCAGGGAGAGTCAAACTGCCAGTCATAATAATTCTTATCTGTTAAAATGTGGCCGGGTTTGTATTCCGCTTCGTTGAAAACGCGCAGCTTGTCCCACTCCGATTTCTTTACTTGGCGGATCTCCATTTTTCTATTATCTGACTGATGGTTTCGATCGAATTAAAATTATCCGGGGTCAATTCTTCCATATTTGCCTTAACACCCAGATCGGACTCGATGAAGCCGATCAGCTTGATCATCGTGAACGAATCAATAAGGCCGCTAGAAATTAAATTCTCCGAATCGCCGGCGATCGTTTTCTGGGTTTCTTTTTCTAAAAAAGACTTGATGTTATTTTTTATTTCCATAATCGGCTTTCAATTGATTACGATCCACCTTCCCCGTTCCGGTCCTTGGCAGGAAATCCCGAACAACAATGCTCGCGGGAATCATATATGTAGGAATAATTTTAGCCAAGTCCTCTTTAACCTTCTTTTCTTCCTGTGGAACCTTTAACTTTATGAATCCCACGATCTCCTGTCCGCCGGTTTCAGGAACATCTAAAGCGATCGCCGCCGCTTCCGCCACATACGACAGGGACAGCAAAGCGGCCTCCACGTCTCCCAGCTCAATCCGATTACCCATCACCTTTACCTGGAAATCTTTACGTCCAATAAATTCATAATTTCCATCTTCCCGTAAGCGTACCAGATCGCCGGTTTTATAAACCCTTCCCCTGCCCGGCCACTCCACGAAGGAGGCGGCGGTCTTCTCCGGATTATTCCAATAACCCTTACCGACTCCGGAGCCCGAAATGTAAAGCTCCCCGTCAACATCAAAAATTTCCACATTCCGGCAAGCCTTTCCGATCGGCACCAACTTTACCAAGTCTTTGGGCGGTTCGGGAATCCGATAAAACGAGCATTGTACGGTCGCCTCGGTCGGCCCATACATGTTAACGAATTCTTTTTTTGGAAAAGTCATCATCCACTCCGCCAGGAATCGGGTTGGGAAACCCTCACCGTTGAAAAATATTTTCTGCAAACTGGGCAGTCGATCCGGCTTAACTACTCCCGCATTAGAAAGATAGACCATCACCGACGGCACCGAGTCCCAGATTGTAAGCTTATTCTCTTCAATAAATTTCATTAACTGACCGGGGAACAACGACAGCTCTTCCGGTATCGGATACAAAGTCGCGCCAACTTTGAAAGCGCAATAAAGATCAAAAGTAGACAGGTCGAAATGCAACGGCGGATGCTGCGACATGCGATCTTTGTGGGTAATCTTAAACTCATCCACCGCCCATTCAGTAGCGTTGATAATATTAGCGTGCGTGATCATCACGCCCTTTGGGATGCCGGTCGAACCGGAGGTATACAGGATGTAAGCTAGGTCCTCCCCGGTATTTTTATAGTGAGGGGTGGAAGCGGGCAGATCGGCTAACGACTCTTCCTTTTCATCCAGATCAAATAATTTCACTCCTTCAACCAGCTGCCTAGTGGCTTTTTCGCAAATAACCACTGAAGGGGTTGCGTCTTCGATCATCTGAGCAATTCTAGCTACTGGCGCCTTGGCGTTCAGCGGAACGTAGATGGCATCTACTTTCAGAATTCCAAGAATAGTCATAAAAGACTTAGGAGATTTATGAAGGCAAAAGGCCACGCGATCACCGCGCTTCACTCCTAACCCCTTTAAAGCAGTGGCCAGCCGATTGCTCCTCTGCTCCAGATCTCCATAGCTGATCGGCTTGTCCTTGAAAACTACGGCGGGGTAGTCCGGATATTTATCGGCGGACTCGGAAAAATATTCTTGGATTAGTTTAACCATAATGCGATCGCCGCGGCTTGGTTTTTTGTATGCGACAGGGAGATCAGGAATCTGCCGCGGCTGCCTTTTACTTTAACACTTGGGACGCCCCTGTTATCATTGGATACTTCGATATCCTTAACTTTATAAATAGTGCTCCGCAAACATTTCAAAACTGCCTCCTTGGCGGCAAAACGGGCGGCAAAATGCGGATAGGGATCTTCTTTGGCTAGGCAGTACTTTATTTCCCCGACGGTAAAAATCTTTTTATAAAAAGTGGCGTTCCGGCGGAACGGAACTTTTTTGAATCGCCCAACTTCTTCTATGTCTATCCCAACGGATTGGATTTTGTTCATTAGTCATTAACCGAAATTTTAGCGCATCTTCGGGCCCTCGGGTTTTTTAAAATTCGGCTTAGGAAGATAAAGATTGATCCGGTAGTAATTAGTTTCCTTCAGGAAAAATCCAATTTTCTTATACATAGCGTTGGCGGCTTCGCGCTTCGGGTTGGTGGTCAGGCTTATATGCTTAGCTCTCTTTGCCTTGGCGACGTCGATCATTTTCTGCGTCAACATCTGGCCGATGCCCAAGCCACGGTAGTTGCTGTCCACCACTACGTCCTCAACCATCGCAAGTAGACCAGTAAGAACTCGGACCAGCGTGAGAGCGCACATACCGGCGATCTGGCTGGTCTTGGAATCGCGAGCAACGATCACCCGACAGCTCTCTTGTTGATCGGTCACCCGCTTCAACTCTTTCATAGACAACAAATGGGGTTTTTCGGCGATCTGCGGAATAAGGCGGTTGATATCTTTCAGGTCCTGCGGGGTCGGCCTGGTTAAAAACTCTATCTTGATCATTGTCGTAATTTTATTGTGTCGCTAAAGCTTTGTCTAGAAGAAATTTGGCCACTCGTTTACCCGCCTGTCCGTCCAAATTCGCGCACTGTTCCAAAACCAACCTTTTCCGTTCGGCCCTGTCCAAGCTGGGATCGGCCAAGTATTTTTTGACCCAACCAACCAGCTCCGCTTCGCTCCTCACCAAACGAACCGCTCCTGTTTTCAGCACCGGCTGGTAGTGACTAACTTGGTAGACCCAGCGGATCGAGGGGACGCCGGGCAAGTCGAAATCAATATTGATTATCGGCTTATCAAAAACCGCGACATCGATAGCCGTTGTGGATGAATATCCGATAGCCAGATCGCAATGATACAGCGTGTCCGCCAAGTCGCGTAAATCCTCAAAGTTCATATCCCAATCGGTTCCCCGCTTAGCCGAGAACCTCTTTCCCGGCCTCTGAAAAATAAACTTACTTTTGAATCCGGTCGGGAGCTCTACCTCATCATTGGGAGGAAAACGGACTATCACTCTCAAACCCTCCGACAATTGGCCGGTGGTCAATAAACGATCAAGCATAGAAATGGTGGCGGCATCGCCGGAACTATTGGTTCGTCCTACAGGGGTGTAGAGAATGATTCGATCTTTTGGGTCAATTCCGAATTTCTTACAAAATTCTTCTCTGGTAGAACGCTCGGTCTGGAAATAATAATCAAAATACGGGATACCGGAGACGAAGATCCGATCTTCGGGCATATCCGTATGATCCAGCGCATCTTTTTTCACCAGATCATTGTGAACGATCAATTCGTCCGGTAAAAGGCGGATCATGGCGCGAGCCGTGACCTTATCCCAGGAATTAATTAAGCCGATGGTGGCGATGCCTCGATGCCGCGCCTCGCGAAGCATCGCCGTTTCCACGCCTCCGAAAAGGTGCGCCATAAAAACCGCGCTTGGTTGGTATTTTTCAAAATAAGGAGAAAAAAACCTGTCGGAAACCAGACGCCAATCCAGCCAGCGAACCAGTTTTCTCACCGGTCGATGGGCGAAAACGCGGTTGAACAAAAAACGCCAGACAAATTTCAGGTAACTTTTGTCGCTTTGGAAAGAAAGCCGGCGCTTAACATCAATGGTTGCGGTGTTTATCAAATTGAATTTAACAGCCCCAAAGAATCTTTGTAGGCCGCCGGCGGCATAATCTTCCACCACTTCATAAACGATATTCGGTCCGTGAAATTCTTTTTCGTAATACTCTTTCTTCGCTTGGCTGGTGGTAAAAAGAACAAGCCGGATATCCGGCCTTTTCGCTAGCTCTCTATAGATATCGGTACGCAGAATATTCCTGGCCTCAACTCCCTGAAAGATCGTGATGAAAATAGTCTTGATCATTCTCTTAAATTGCCACCTTATTTTACATTTTTTTGACCAAAAAGTAAACCGGTGGTAATTTAACTCTATGATCAGATTTTTCACTAGGATCCTGGAAAATTCTTCCATTTGGATAAATTTCCGCAGGCTGGAGGATTATTTATTCGGTCTCTACCGTACCCGGATGAAGGTTATCCGGAATTTCGGCATCACTGAAAAAATGTCTGTGATCGACATTGCCTGCGGGGCCGGACAATACAGCGCCATCACCGATGCTGATTATCTGGGGGTGGACTTAAGCCGGAAATACATTGATGCCGCCAGCAAACTTTACGGAAATGAAAAAAAGAAATTCCTTTGCGCCGATGCCAACACTGCGGCGATCCGTGATTCCTCTTACGATATCGCCATTCTGATCGATGCCACTCACCATCTCTCCGATCAGGAAAATAAAACACTATTAACCACTCTGAACCGGATCGCTTCTAAATATGTGGTTATTTGCGATCCGATACAGCAAAAACCGACCAATTTGATCGGACGATTTATGAATTCGCTAGACCGCGGAGACTATATCCGGCCTAAAAACGATCTACTGAATATGGTCGGCAGTGTTCTCACGATCGAAAAAGTAGTGGACTTGAAAATGATCGGCATTGAAAGCGTTTGTATCTTTGCCAAGCCCCGCCGGTCTATTTCCTAGGAAAACGGCTCAAAAAATCAATAAGCGCGTTGATCAGGTAGGATTGCCTTGTCTTGTCTATCCCCTGGTGTACGCCAACCCAAAAAGAATTGGAAAGCGCGTAGTCGGTGGCGCTTAAATTTCCGCTGCGTGATTTTACTTTATAAGTTTGCATATAGGGCTGTTTCGGCAGATTGCCTGCCAGCAACATTCGCGTCCCGATATTTAGCTTTAGTAGATAATCGATCATCTCTTTTCTGGTAAACGGGCATTTGGGATTCAAAGTGATCAGAAATCCGAACCAAGAAGGGTCGCTGTGTTTTTCCGGCTCTTGGAAAGAAATTAGATCGCTAAACCCGGAAAGTTTATCACGCAGCATCTGATATGACTTCTTTCGATGCTCTATAAATTGTGGAAGCTTGGAAAGTTGAACCACACCCAGCGCCGCCTGCATGTCGGTAAGCCGGAGATTGTAACCGATCTCGGAAAAGATGAATTTATTGTCGTAATCGGCCGGCAACTTGCCGTGCTTGCGGGAACCAAGTCCTTTGTCGCGCTTGGTGTCTTCTCCGGTACGAAACCAATATTCTCTGCCCCAGTCCCGGAAAGAACGGACAATGGCCGCCAATTTCGGATCTTTAGTAACAACGGCTCCTCCTTCTCCGGTGGTAATATGATGGGCGGCGTAGAAACTGAAAGTGGCCAGATCGCCGAATCCGCCTACCCGCTTGCCTCGGTAGGTGCTACCGAGCGCGTCGCAGCAATCCTCGATCAGCCAGAGCTTGTAGCGGCGACAGATCTTGCGGACCTCGTCCAGATTAAAAGGATTGCCTAAATTGTGCGGCATAAAAATGGCTCTGGTCTTTTTGGACACCAGCTTTTTCATTTTTTCTATATCAATATTAAAAGTCTTGGGATCAATGTCGGCAAACACCGGAACCAGGCGATGAATGATCAGCGGATTGATCGTGGTCGGGAAGCCGGCCGCGATCGTGATCACTTCGTCGCCGGGTTGCAATCTCCGCTTGCCCAGGTGGAACGAAGTCAGCGCAGAGACGGCAAGCAGATTGGCGGAAGAACCGGAGTTGGTGGTAATGCAATATGGCACACCCACAAATTCAGCGAATTTCTTTTCAAATTCGGCGGCAAAACGGCCCTCGGTCCACCAGCCATCCAGAACCGCGTCGGTCATCGCCAATAATTCCCGCTCGTCGAAAGCCTTACCCGAAGCGGGAATGTGCGTCTCGCCTGGAATAAACTTCTGACCGGCAAATTTTTCCTGATAATATTCCCGGATCAGAGAATGGATCAGTTTTTTTATTTTTTCTTCCATTATTCTATCTTTTGGATAAGGCTTCTTTCATCCGCTTCAGACCTTCACGGATGTCCGCCATCGGAACACAGAACGAACCCCGTACATGTCCCTCGCCGGCCTTTCCAAAATCTGTGCCGGGGGAAAAAAGCACTCCGGCTTTCTCCAGCATCATATCCACAAATTGCTGGCTGGTCAGTCCGGTCTTCCGGATATTTGGGAACACATACAACGCTCCTCCAGGTTTGACGCAGGAGACCCCCGGGAGTTCGTTGAGGCCAGCGACAAAAACATCGCGACGCTTCTTGTATTCTTCAACCATTAACTTAATCGGCCGCTGGTCTCCGGTCAATGCTTCAACGGCAGCTCTTTGGACGAAGACCGGCAAACTAAATAAAGTATTGCGAACTAAAATATTGATCTTTGATATCAATTCGGCCGGCCCCACAAGATAGCCAACCCGCCAACCGGTCATGGCATAGGTCTTAGACAAGCTGTTCAGGATCACTGTCCGCTCCCGGCAATGATCTTCCGTTGCCGGAGAGTAGTGCTTGCCTTCATAGATAAGCCGGTCATACACCTCATCGCTAAGCACGAACATATTCTCTTCCCTAGCGACCGCCGCGATCATCTCCGATTCTTCTTTGGTTAACATAGCGCCGGTAGGATTTTGCGGCGAGTTAATTACTAAAAGCTTCGTCTTAGGATTGATCCTTTTCTTCAGGTCTTTTTCCGTCATATGAAAACCCTGCTCTTCATAGATCGGAACGGTTGCCGCTTTCAGCGATAAAATATTCAGGATCGAGAAGAACCGGGCATAGGCCGGCTCCTGGACGATTACCTCGTCGCCCGCGTCCGCCACGCATTGCATCAGAAAATAGATCAGCATCGGACTTGGGCCAACAACGATCTGATCCTGATCCGGCAGGAAACCCAAACTATTTTTCACGCTCTTCGCAACCGCCGAACGCAACTCGGGCAGACCTCCGGCAACATCATAGTGGGTCTCATTCCTCAACAAGGAATCAATGGCGGCCTTCACGACGGGCTCCGGAGTAGAAAAATCCGGTTCGCCGATCTCAAAATGAACAAGTTTCTTACCGCTCCGCTCCAGCTCGACCGCTTTCGCCAAGAGAGCGTCCCGGGAACTAGACTTCAATTTTTCCGACAACTTGGATAAATTCATTTTATAAGAAAGTTCTGATCTTCTCGGCAATCTGCGCCGGCATCAAACCATAAAGATTTCGCATATATTCCTGCGAGCCGATCTCGGCCGGATACTTGTGAGGAAGGGCGATCTTGAGGAATTTAACTTTCGGCAGATCATTGGAAACCAAGACTTCCGCCACTGCCGTCCCTAATCCGCCGTTAAGAAAGTTTTCTTCAACGGTTACGATCGCTTTTGTTTCTTTGGCCGCCCTTCTCACTGTTTCTTCATCCAGAGGTTTCACGGTCGGCATACTGATAAATCGCACCGACAACTTATCTGCCTCCAGAATCTTCACCGCCTTGCTGGCATTTTCCAGCATATTTCCCGTAGCGATCACGGTAATGTCTTTGCCGTCCTGCAAGGTGATAGCTTTGCCAATAGTGAAGGTGGGCGGCGCCGAGTGAATATTCGGCTCTCCTTTTTTTCCGATGCGTAAATAAACCGGCCCAACGTGATCCATGGCCGCTTTTAACGCCAGGTCGGTCTCTATCGGGTCACCCGGATTTAAAATGGCGATGTTGGGCAAAGCCCGGATCGCCGCCACGTCATCAATGGATTGATGGGTCGCCGCGTATTGCGAATAAGAAAGCCCGGCGCCCACGCCAACGATCTTCACGTTCAGATTCTGATAACAAACGTCGTTGCGAATGAACTCATACGGCCTCAACGAAACGAAGGTGGCGATAGAATAAGCGATCGGCACCTTGCCTGAAAGCGCCAGGCCGGCGGCAATACCGATCATATCCTGTTCCGCCACGCCGACATTCAAAAATCGATCCGGAAACTTCGCCTGGAACGGCTCTAACACACCGAAACCCAGATCCCCCGTTAAAAGGAAGATTCGTTCATCTTTTTCGGCTAGCTCCATCAGTCCGTTGAGAAAAGCGGCTCTCATGATCGGTTGATCTCTTCCAGTGCCTTTTGATAATCCTTCGGATCATCTAAGGACTTATAATGCCAGGCGACCTTGTTCTCCATAAAGGAAACTCCTTTGCCTTTGATGGTGTGCGCGATAACCACGCTGGGCTTGCCGCTTTCCAACGGCAATTTCCCGAGCGCTCCCAGGATCTCATTGAAATCGTGTCCGTTGATCTCTTGCGCGGACCAGCCGAAAGCTTCCCATTTTTTCTTGAACGGCTCTAGGTCTAATACCTCGGCGACATGGGCCAAACTCTGGATCTTGTTGTAGTCAACGATCACAGTCAAATTATCCAGCTTGGTAAAACCGGCCAGCATGGCTGCTTCCCAGACCGAACCTTCGTCGCACTCTCCATCAGAAACCATCACAAATACCCGGGAGCTTTTTTTATCCGCCTTCCTGGCCAGGGCCATGCCTACTCCGATCGGCAGACCATGCCCCAGAGAACCGGTGGAGACTTCCACGCCCGGCATATTATTGATCACCGGGTGACCGGAAAGGCGTCCGCCATCAACATAGTATTCTTTCAAAATTTCCCGGCCGGCGAAGCCCCGCTCCACCAGGGTGGAATAAAGCGCCGAGGATGAATGGCCTTTGCTGTAAATAAAAATATCCCGGTCCGGATCTTTCGGATCCTTAGGATCGATCTTCAAGATCTCAAAATACAGCGCGACCAACAGATCGGTAGCGGAAAAGGCGCCGCCCGTGTGAGAACTCCGTACCGGTGTAGCGATCTCAATGACGCTACGGCGCACATTCCTAGCGTGTTCTTTGAGTTGTTCAATAGAACTAGGCATTCTTTTTGTTTCGGTCATTAAGGATCTCTTCAACAACATATTGAGGCCGCTGCTTAACCTCTTCAAAGATGCGGGAAATATATTCGGCGAGAATGCTGATGGAAAGCAGTTGGGCCGATCCAAAAAATAAGATCACCAGCATCAGGCTGGTAAAACCCCTGGGAACTCCGGAGCCGAACAGGAAAGACCAAACATAAAAAAGGATAGCGAAAACTGAAACACAAAACGTCGCCAGGGCAGCGTAGAAAATAACTTCTATAGGAGCATAGGAAAAAGAAAAGATAGCTTTCTTCGCCCACCAAATGCTTTTAATAAGATTATTGGAGGTTCTACCTGCGTGACGAGCATCGCGGTGATAACTGACGCCGATTGCCCGGAACCCGGCCCAGGCCCGCAAACCACGCACGAATCGATCCCGTTCCGGCATGGCATTGATCACGTTGATAACTTTCCGGTCAATCAAAGAAAAATCGCCGGCGTCCCTCGGAATATCCATAAAGGCTGATTTACGGAATAACGCGTAGAAAGTCTTGTAGCCGATATTCATAAACCAACTGCCCCGCCGCTTAGTTCGCACCCCATAAACAACGTCGTAACCTTCTTTCCATTTCTCAACGAACTGTTCGATCAGCTCCGGTTGGTCCTGTAGATCGGCATCCAACCAAACTACCGCGTCACCGTTGGCATATTCGCTCCCGGCGGTAAAACCATATTGGGAATGACCGAAATTACGGGAAAAAAACAGGGCAATCAGCCGCCTGTCTTTGGCCGCCAATCGACGCAAAATTTCCCGGGTCTGGTCGGTGCTGTGGTTATCCACGAAGATCAACTCGTGATCGGAGACTAACTTACCCAGTACAGCCGTAAGACGGTTGTAGAGTTCCTCTATGTTGCCCTGCTCGTTATAACAAGGAATTACAACGGAAATCTTTTTGTGCAACAGCTTATCCATACTAGCCTATTTTACTATAGATTTAGCTCTAATCCAATCTTGACATAACTCTATTTTTAATCTATTATCTGCAACAGAACCCTAACAAGGAGGTGGCCTGTGAAGTGGGAACCGACCGGCGCCGAGATGATGAAGGCCTTGCTGATGGTAATATGCGACGAAGAGAGACCGACTGATTGCTTATTCTGGCATGGTAGCCCGACTGATAGCCGACTTCAGAATCAGAGCGCCGCGGCGACTATCGCCAATTTATACAAAGTGGGCGGCACGAGAAATATCATCGTTAACGGCTTGAACGAAAAAACCTGCCGGGAGAAAGATTTTCCCTATCCAGGCTATGAAATCTTCATGAACGAATTGGCGGCCGTGAGCGTCCAACGAAAAGACATCATTGTGATGCCGCCCGCCCTGCACACCGCCGCGGAATCAGAAAATCTGCTACGACTTATGAAGGAGCGCGGCTGGAAATCGGTCACCATCACTTCTGCTCCGCAGCATCAGCTCCGCTGTTTCCTGCAGATCATTGATTCAATGAAGAGGCTGGGTATCTATGTGAGGGCCTACAACCGGACATCCCAAAAAGTGAGTTGGCGCGAGCCGCTGAAAAAAACTGTTCTTGGCGGTGGCGAGATCGGCGGCACGCTCATAGATCATGTGCAGGCCGAATATGACCGGATCGTGAAGTACGCCGACCCCACCGGCACCGGATACTCCATGAACGCCACCATTCCTGAAATGTTCGAGTACTTGAAGGCCAGAGAAGAGATGTGAGAACAAAGCCCCGATAAGATCGGGGCTTTTTATTTTTCAATTTTTATTGCATAATCACGGCGATGAGCGCCGTGATAAAAAAAGTGCTGGTAACCGGCAGTAATGGCTATATCGGCTCTCTGCTGGTGCCGCTGTTGCGGGAAAAAGGATATGAAGTCATCGGCATTGATGCCGGTTA
>CAZDBT010000002.1:0-83777 GCA_964503795.1 uncultured Candidatus Saccharibacteria bacterium | reverse complement strand
ATTACTTTTTGAAATTTGGTAAACCAATATGTCTAAACTAGCCAAAAAACCAATAGTTATCGGACAAGGTATTGAGGCCAAAATAGCCGACGGTGTTTTGGAGTTCTCCGGAAAGGAGGGCAAGCTTTCCGTGAAGATCCTTCCTTATGTCGCCGTTGAATTAAAAGATGGCCAGGTCACTTTGAAACTGGAAAAAGATATCAAGCAGGGACGCGCCAATCTCGGCACGATGGCTGCCTTGGTGAAAAATGCAGTCGCCGGGGTCAACGCCGTATTCTCTAAAACTTTAGAGCTTGCGGGCATTGGGTTTAAGGCTAGTATGGAAGGCGCGAATTTAGTTTTGAACGTTGGTTTCACTCATCCGGTAAAATACACCCCCCCGACGGGAATTAAGATCGTCGTGGAAAAAGGACTGATCAAAGTTTCCGGAGCCGACCGAGCTATGGTTGGCCAGGCCGCCGCTAAGATCCGTAAAGTCTTTCCGCCGGAGCCGTATAAAGGCAAGGGTATCCATTATCTTGGCGAAGTTATCCGTCGCAAGGCCGGTAAGAAAGTCGCCGGAGCCAGCGCGGCCGCCGCTTAAATAAAATTTCGAAATATCGATATATCGAAAAATTATTATGAACAAGATACAAAAAAAGAATCTGAATAGGGGATTGAGGCAGAACCGCAACCGGGCGCGTATTTCCGGCACCGCCGAAAAGCCCCGTCTTTCCGTGTTCCGCAGCAACAAATATACCTATGCTCAACTGATCGATGACGTTCAGGGCAAAACCTTAGCCTCCGCTTCTACTAAAGAATTAAAGAAGAAGGGAAAGAAAACCGAGCTCGCTCAAGAGTTGGGTTCTTTAATTGCCGAAAAGGCCAAGAAGGCCGGAGTGAAAGAAGCGGTGTTCAACCGGTCTTTCTATAAATTCCACGGCCGCGTTAAGGCTGTAGCCGAGGGAGCGAAGTCCGGAGGACTGAAAGTCTAAAATATAAAAAATACGAACATGGACAACAATCTACCAATCAAACCCCAGACTCCGGCAGCGGCCCCAGTAGCCGCCGGAAACAAACCGACCGGAGGATTCCAACGGCCGGGCCGCGGTGGCTTTGGCGGTGGTCGCCCGGGAGGAGGACGCCGGCCGATGAAGCCGAAGGAACAGAATCCCTTCGGAATGAAGGATAAAATGCTGGATCTACGGCGCGTTACTCGTGTGGTTGCCGGAGGTAAGCGTTTCCGCTTTCGCGCCACGGTAATTTTAGGGGATGAAAAAGGCAGGGTGGCGGTTGGCGTTGCCAAGGGACTGGATGTGCAATCCGCTATTTCCAAGGCTAAACATGCCGCCGCCAAGAACATCATCACCATTCCGTTGAAGGGCCGCACTCTTACCCATGAGGTAGAAGCGAAATTCAGCGCCGCTCATGTCCGGATCAAGCCTGCAGTTGAGGGTCATGGATTGAAGGCCGGTGGCGCCGTCCGCGTGGTACTATCCCTAGTGGGAATCAAAGACGCGACCGCCAAATGCTTGGGCCGCACTCCGAACAAACTGACTAACGCTTTGGCAACGATCGAAGCATTAAAAATGCTCAAGGCCGTAAAAGCTAAGAAAACAGAAGCCGTAAAATAAAAATATGGATCTCTCAACTCTAAAACCAAAACACACCCTGAAAGCCAAGAAGCCTCGCGTCGGCAGAGGAGGCAAACGTGGCACTATGTCTGGAAAAGGACAGAAGGGACAAAAAGCCCGCGCCGGTCGCCGCATTCGTCCGGCCGAACGTGACCTGATCCAGCGCCTGCACAAGCTGCGCGGTGTCAAGAACAAGCCGCACGAAGCTAGCTTGCCGGTTTTGAATGTTCAAGACCTCGCCGAAGCCGCCAAGAACGGAGTGATCAGCGAACAAGTACTGGGCCGGAAAGTTAAGATACTCGGTGATGGAGAGATCAAGACCGCCATCACCGTCGAGGGATTGGAGACTTCCAAGTCCGCAAAAGAAAAGATCGAGAAAGCCGGTGGCAAGGTGGTAGCAGTGGTAAAAATCGTATCAAGGATAAAAGTAGCGGAGAAAGCGAAATAAGATATAATAGGGTTCAGCGTACGAACTGATGAATCCCGTTAGAAATTCTACTCAACAAAGCAATACATCAAAAATGATAATTCTCTCAAGAAAATTAAAGTCGGTTAAGTGGACGTCGTTTGGTCACTATTTCTAACGGGATGAATAAATTCTTCCAAATCTTTAAAATTCCCGACCTACGGAAAAAGATATTTTACGTCGTTCTGGGAATGGTGGCTTTTCGGGCGCTTGGCTCGATCCCGGTTCCCGGAATTGATCCGGTCCGGCTCCAGCAATTTTTCAACTCCAACCAGATATTCGGATTTTTTAATCTGTTTTCCGGAGGAGGTTTAACCAATCTTTCTATTGTTATGTTGGGCGTCGGTCCATACATCACCGCCACGATCATCATGCAGTTACTGACAATGATCTTTCCGAACCTGAAACAGATGTACTACGAAGAGGGAGCCGCCGGCCGCGCCAGATTCAACCGCATTTCCCGTTATATTACCGTTCCTTTGGCGGCCTTGCAGGCTTATGGGTTCTTGAACCTGTTGATCAGCCAGCAAATTTTGACCCATTTATCCATTTTCCAGGCTGTTCAGAATGTTTCTATCGTAACCGCCGGAAGCTTATTGCTGATGTGGATCGGCGAATTGATCGGCGAACAGAAGATCGGCAACGGAATTTCGTTGCTGATCTTTGCCGGTATCATTGACCGCCTTCCGGTCGCCGCCCGCACCGCCATCACCAGCTTTAATGCGGCTAATTTGCCGACCTACATCGCTTTTATAATCCTGTCTATTGTTATCATTGCCGGTGTAGTTTTCGTGAACCAAGGAGAGCGCAAAGTTCCGGTTTCTTATTCCCGCCGTATCCGAGGGAACAAAGTTTATGGCGGCGCTTCCAGCTACCTGCCTTTAAAAATAAACCAAGCCGGCGTGATCCCGATCATTTTCGCGATCTCCATTATGCTTTTCCCACAATTTTTTGCCCAGATAATTTCTGTTGTTTCGCCGGAATTCTCCGTGAAAATGCAGAATTTAGTCAATCAATTTTTGAATAATCACATCGCCTATAGCGCGGTTTATTTCGTCTTGGTCGTGGCCTTCACCTACTTCTACACTGCCATCACTTTTGACCCGAAAGAGATCGCTAAGAACCTCCAACAGAGCGGGGGATTCGTGCCTGGCATCCGACCGGGGGAGCCGACCGGAGAATACATCGGTAGTCTCACTAAACGGCTGACTTTATTCGGAGCTATTTTCCTGGGTTTGATCGCCGTCCTTCCGAACCTAACCCAGATCCTTACCGGCGTTCAGACTTTAACTATTGGCGGTACCGCGCTGTTGATCGTTGTCTCGGTGGTCTTAGATACGATCAAGCAATTGGACTCGGAGCTCACTCTCCGCGAATACGACGGAATACAATAGGGCTCGCCAGCTCTTCTCTCGCAACCCGCTCCGGTTAGATAAAGCCAATTCACTCCGGTCTATTTTTGGGATGAAATTAACAATAAGGAAGTTAATTTCTTAACCAAAAATCATCCCTCCGTTCATTGTTTTATTAGCTAACCTCCGCTTATGGTTGCTACGAGAAGAGTTGGCTCGCTTTGTCTGGTAATGAAAAACCCCGTTTTTAAACGGGGTTTGAGTTTTTTATTCGATCCAGCCTCTGTCGATGTATCGGCCGCGGTCGTAGATGGCGGATTCCAGATGCACGCTGCGGACCGGCAAAACCTTTCGGGCTTTGACGAGCTTGTCTTTAAAAGAGACCTTGGCCGCTGCGAGACTAGCAGAGCTAAGCCGAAGAGTCAGATAGTATTTCAGCAAACCATCTTCGCGAGGGAGTAGATTTCGACTCCAGACCATGCCCAGATCCTCCGACAACCTCATGAATGTATCCACCTGATCTGTCTTCAAAGTAAAGATCAAATGAGTTTCGTGATAGATCGCCGGCGGGAACATTTCTGCCATCTCGCTCATCAGACATTCCAGTTTTGTGCGGATCGTTTTGAATCCGGCGTCGGCGATGTCTGCCTCCAGCTTCTTGATGTAGGCCTCCATCTCCGGGAAACCGCAATCCAGATTCACGGCGCACATTAACTGCTTCGGGAACTGCCCCTGGGACAGCTCAACGAATACCGGCTTGATGTCTTTTCCACGACAGAACCTGGTCCACAACTCAACATCTGCAGGCTGATCAACAGTGATATGTAGCTCGAATTTCACTCTGGCATCCCTTTCTATTATTTTAATGAACTACAACACTCTATATGAAACGCCGGGCATTGTAAAATGTTTCATATTTTATTTCCAAAGTGGTAAAATTTCCCTATGGCAAAATCAGTAGCAATTTATGGACCGCCAGGATCGGGGAAGGGGACGCAGGCCAATCTTTTGGCATGGACGAAAAACTACATCCACTTTGATACCGGTAAAGTTCTGGAACAATCCCTGAACGATCCGGAAAATCTTAAAGATCCGGAAGTAAAAAAAGAAAAAGAAAATTTTGATGCCGGAAGATTAGTAGATCCGGAATTTGTTCTGCGACTGACCGCGGAAAAATCCAAAGAAATAGGGGAGTCCGGGTTCAATATTGTTTTCAGCGGTTCGCCCCGCACAATGTTTGAAGCCTTTGGCGACGACAAGAACGAAGGCTTGATCTCGGTATTGGAAAAATCGTACGGAAAGGAAAATGTCAGTTTTTTGTTTTTGAAGATCGACCCGCAAGTTGCCATCAAACGTAATGCTAACCGGAAAGTCTGCTCGCTCTGCGCCACCGCGATCCTATACAACGACTCCACGCACCACCATACCGAATGCCCGCTCTGTGGCGCCAAATTACGCCAGCGCGCCGTGGATAATGTAGACGTACTCCAGACGCGCATAAAAGAATATGAGGAGCGCACCAAGCCGATCGTGGACGAGTTGCGAAAGCGCGGACATGACATTTTGGAAGTTGACGGCACTCCCGCGCCTTATGTAGTTTTTGAGGAGGTCAAAAAGAAACTTGGACTATAACAATGGATCTTAAAACGAAAGAAGAGATCGGGAAGATCCGGCAAGCCGGTAAGATACTCGCGCAGGTCGCCAAGGCGATCATCGCGCAGGTGGAAGTCGGAACTAATCTGATATCTCTGGATAAACTCGCCAAGGAATTGATCACGAAAGCCGGCGGTCAGCCGGCGTTTTTAGGCTACCAACCTTACGGCGCCGATAAGCCTTACGCCTTTTCTATCTGCACGTCACTCAACGATGTTGTGGTGCACGGCACGCCGAAAGATTACAAATTAAAAAACGGCGATATTTTAAAATTGGACTTCGGCGTGGACTATCAGGGTTACAAAGCCGACGCGGCTTGGACGATCGGAGTAGGGGAGATCAGCGAAAAAGCCCAAAAGCTCATCAGGGTCACCGAAAAGGCTCTCTTTGACGGCATCAAGATGGCAAACATCGGTAAACATCTGGGCGATATCGGTCACGCAATATCCAACACCGTTAAACAACACGGCTTTTCCGTAGTTGATGGTCTAACCGGTCATGGAATTGGAAAAGAATTACACGAAGATCCAAGTGTCTTCAACGAAGGCAAAAAGGGGAGTGGCCCGATCTTAAAAGAAGGCCTGGTTATCGCTATTGAGCCAATGGTTAGCGTTGGCTCCCCTGGCATCGTTCAAATTAAAGATGAGAGCTATGCGACCGCGGACGGCAGTTTATCGGCTCATTTTGAACACACGATCGCGCTGACGGAAAATGGCACCGAGATCCTTACGTTGATATAGCATTCTGCTATATTATATAATAAATAAGTCGTCAAAAAATAAATTATTTAAATGCCGGAAAAATCAAGATCTAAAAAAAGAATAATCCTCTCGGTCGTATTGTTGGCGGTGGTCGCGGTAGTCTTATTGCTAGGTTATTACGTGTGGCAAAATGGAGGCTTGAACTGGCAGTTGCCGACTCTGCTTTCGGCGAATGCTTATCAGGCGGTCTTTCTTACCAATGGACAGGTGTATTTCGGTCATGCGGCCAATTTAAACGCTAATTACGTCGATTTACGCGATGTTTATTACTTACAGGTCAGCCAGGTGCTTCAGCCAGCCACCAGTAAGAAAACGACCGCCACGCCTCAGCAATCGATCAGTTTGGCCAAGTTGGGTATCTCGGAGCTCCATAAACCAAAAGACGAAATGAAGATCAACCGATCCCAGATATTATTCATTGAAGATCTGGAAGACAACTCGCAGGTTGTTAAAGCGATAGAGGATTACAAGGCAACGTTAAAGTAATCATTAAAACCCGCCATTCCGGCGGGTTTTAAATTTACAGCACCGGGGGGGAGCGGCTCTAGTTTTAATAAGCCTATCTGTCGCAAAACCCTTCTTGTGCGACAGATAGGCTGTGAGGAACTAGCCCTCCCCTAACTACTAAAGATGCGGGTAAAAAAACCGCCCGGGTGGGCGGTGTGGCAACTTTCAACGATCGTAAATGTCCGAAGCGATCCGAAAATCACATTTTGGACAAGAACTGATCTGCACGGCATAGTAGCTATAATCAAAACCAAAATACTCTGCCCTATCGCCAAGAGGTCGGCGTTCCTCGAGCTTCTCGAAGCACTTCGGACAATTATACATCGCGTTCCCTCGCCGTTCACTGCCGCACCTTTTGCATTCATAGGTGAAGTCTAGTGTTGCCGGACAGGCCACCGTCACTCGAGATTGGCCTTCGACGCTGCCGACGTGAACTCCGGCAACCAGAGAGTTGGTAAGATCCGGCTTCTTAACGATCCGCCATTGATGAGAACACTTGGACTTAAGTCCCTTGATGGTTTCTTGTAGCTTTTGGATTCTTTTCTGCAACTTGGAAATCTCACGCGCCACACCCATCGATAGAAACCTCCCTCAATGAACCGCTGGTAGTATAAAACAATTTTTCCGTTAGTTCAAGTGGAAAATTCCTGTTATTATTTAGATGTTTTATGAAGCAAGAGAAAAGAAACAAAGTTCATTTCATCGGTATCGGCGGGATCGGGATGAGCGCCTTGGCGCGTTATTTTTTATCGGAGAAATGGCAGGTCTCCGGCTCCGATCTCTCCCCCTCCGACACGACCAGGGAGCTGCAGAAAGAAGGCGTGAAATTTTTCTCCGGCCATAAAGCTGCCAATATTCACCCGAATATTCAGCTGGTGGTATACAACAACGCAATTCCGGAAAGTAACCAGGAGCTGAAGAAGGCAAAAGAACTCGGCCTCGCCTGTCGCGCTTACCCGGAAGTTGTCGGCGAACTGACCAAAACTTATAAAACCATCGCCATCGCCGGCTCGCACGGTAAAAGCACCACCACCGCGATGACGGCATTGATCCTTATTGAAGCCGGACTGGATCCAACGGTAATTGTCGGAACAAAATTAAAAGAATTTGGTCCGTCGGCTGGCGGAAAAAATTTCCGTAAAGGCAAAGGCGGTTATCTGGTGCTGGAAGCCGACGAATGGAAGGCAGCTTTTCATCACTACTTCCCTTTCGTGGGTACGATCACCAACATTGATGCCGAACATCTGGATTTTTATAAAACTTTCGCCAACGTAAAAAAATCTTTTGAGAAATTTAAGTCGCAATGCCATACGGTCGTTGAGCGGCCGAAAAATAAAATGCTGGAGGAAAAGATCCGCCGGACATTGAAAATCCCGGGAGAACATAATGTGCAAAATGCCTTAAACGCCTATGCAGTGGCGCGCTTTTTGGATATTCCGGAGAAAACTATCCTCTCGGCATTGGGCAAATATCATGGCGCCTGGAGACGTATGGAGTTTCGCGGATATTTCGACAACCGCGAAACAGTATCAAGTATTAAGTATCCAGTATCAGGTATCAAAAGGTCTTCATACTCAATACTCAATACTAAATACCGCATACCAGTATATGACGACTACGCCCATCACCCCTCCGAGATCATGGCTACTCTATCCGGATTCAAGCAGAAATGGCCTAAAAATGCCCTTATTTGCGTCTTTCAGCCCCATCAGGCTAAGAGGCTTGTTACGCTCTATGATAGCTTTAAAACGGCCTTTAAAGACGCTAGCCGGGTGGTTATTCTACCTACCTATCAGGTAGCTGGCCGAGAGGCGGAAAGAGGTTCAAAATATACCTCCGAAAAGCTAGCGAAAGACATTGGCGCGATCTACATAAGGCACCCTGAAATGGACTTGAAAAAGACATTGCAACAACTGGTCGCCGAAGCGAATAAACGCGGTGGACTATCCCCCATTGTTGTTATGATGGGAGCGGGCACTATTAACGAACTGACTCCAAAACTTTTAAAGTAATGGATTATTTTACAACCGTTGATCAGTTCAAAGAGCAGTGCGGGTACACGATCGATGGCATCTGGTATCCGCGTGTAACTAAAATCGTTGGCATTAAAAACAAACCGGCGCTGCTTTTTTATTACGCCGAAGCCCCCAGCTACGCCGCCGCGCTGGCGCAGACGAAAATTTCCGCCGAAGAAGGCACTTTAATCCATCAGACGATGGAAAAGATCTTTGTGGGCGAAGAACCGGAAGTTCCGGAGAGTATCGCTCCCGCCATCAAAGCGGCCCGGGAGATGATCGCGCAGAAAGGAATTCAAATTGATGGGGCGAACATAGAACGAAGAATCTTTGACCCCGAGCATCGATATGCCGGCACGATAGATGGTTTGGCTCTGATCGGCGGAAAGTTCGGCGTGTTGGACATTAAAACTTCACAGGCGATCTATCGCGATTATAATCTGCAAACTTCGGCTTATATGTTCGCTCTAGCGAAAGACCCGATCTTTACCGGATTAAATACTCGCTGGATCTTCCGGATTGACCAGCAGAAAAAATGCTATCGATGTGGCGCTTCCATGCGGCCGAAAGGCGGACGGGAAAAAATACGGGGCGCCAAAAAGGGACTCTGCCCGGATGATGATAGCCACGAATGGTCCCCTCTTACGGGCATTGCCGAACTGCAGGAATTCCCCCTTTGGCGCGGAGATTTTGAAGCTTTCCTTGGCGCTAAAAAACTTTGGGAATGGGAAAATGAGGGTTGGTTAAAGAAGGCCGGTTATTTGAAATAAAAAAACGGCCCCATTTTGCGGGGCCGTTATATTTCTACTCTTCTGCCGGCCGGACGTCTTTCACCTCCGCGCTTTTGAACCTTAGGTCGAGCAGCGGCTCGCTGAATGAGGCATCGTTGGCGAAGTCCCGGGCCGCCTGAAGATCAGTCGCCAAGAAAGAAATGGTCTCGATCCTGGTGCCTCCATCGACATAGCGTCTGGTGAGTTCAGCCTTGAAAAGGCCTCTCGTTCCATCCGTGATCGCTTCTCCGGCCATGACTGTTCCTCCGTAAAAAAGATTCAGAAAAAGAGCGGTAAATTAACGCTATTAGCCTATCATAAACAGCTTTAAAAGTCAATAGCTATTGACAAGATAGCCTTATTTTGGTATATTCTCTTACGTTGCTCGTTAACATTTTAAAACTCTTAAGGAGACAAGCCATGCGCAAGAAACTGACGGTTTCGACGATGGCTCTGGCGTTCAAGTTGCTGGACATCCAGCATCACCTGCGGGACTGCACGGAAGACATCATGTCCTTCGCCAACGCGATGGCCAGGCGTGTGGACTTCATCGGCAGGCCCGACACGACGCCTCAAGACTTCGTTCTGGAATGGAACGGGGTCATCGAAGCGCTGGATCGGGAGATCGCGGTGGATTACTTGTATCTCGGAGATGACAATCCCGTCGCCCACCGATCCGTAGCCAAAAAGATGGCGGTCCGTAGCATCGGCGAGAGGCTCATCCAGATGTTTGCAGAGGATCTTTGCGGCAAGGAGTTCGCCAGGGAAGTCGAGAAGGCCGGCGAATCCGATCTGTCGTCGATCTCCGAGTCGGAGAGGCAATACCCCTCATTCAAGTTCTCGAAGCTTTCCGGCCTTCCAGAATTCCCAAGGAAGAGCCAGGACGAGGTTACGGTGGAGCTTGTCCGAAAGTTCGCCAAGGAAGTTGACTTCGTCATGATCGGACAGAAAAGTCCTGGGGTGATGGCGGAAGTAGAGGCGATCATCCGTGACGCGCAGGAAGAGGGCGCCTCGGTTCAGCTTCATGTGTGCCATCCCTTCCCTCCCGGAGATCCGGTAATGGTAGAAGAAGCCAAGCGTCAATTTCTTCCGCATCGCTTCGACCACCTGATGCGTCCACCAGCAGAAGAAGATTATCTGGGAGGTGTTGACCGCATCGACTAGTATCCTTTCCCCGCGAGAAATCGCGGGTTTTTATTTTCTAACCGCGCAAGCGCTTGAGTATATCCAACTCCACCATCTGGCGGTCGCGGCCGTAGACTTCGCGGGACATATTCTTAGCTTTTTCGATCATATTCAAGTTGCCTTTCGCCGGAGGGAAGATGTGGATATTGAACGGCTTGGCGGTCTGGCCATTGATCAATAACTTGGCGTAAGCGTTGAAGTTGTCTATGTTGAGCAGGTCATTTTTCGTGAATACCGGCTCAAATTGTTTGACCAAAAATTCCGCGTCTTCCGCGCCCACCCGGAAAACTATCTGCGAGCCGACATTGCCGAAGACCGCGTTGCGGATCTTCTCGGTCAGCTGGCCGATGAACTGGTGCGCGATCACCAGATTCAGCCGGTATTTGCGGGCCTCCGAAAGGATCGTGGAAATAGAGTCGGTGGTGAAATTTTGGAACTCATCGATATACAAAGTGAAATCTTTCCGCTGCTCCTGCAACGTATCCACGCGCGACAGCGCCGCCAGCAGGATCTTGCCAACCACCACCATTCCTAAAAGTCCGGCGTTGATATCCCCGATCTTGCCCTTGGACAAGTTCACCAGCAGGATCTTTCCCTCATCCATAATTTTCCGGAAATTTAAAGAAGAAACCGGCTGGCCGATGATCGGACGGACATAATCGTTGGAAATAAAATTATTGAACTTGGAGGTGATGTATGGTGTCATATTCGCCAGCGACGCCTCGCCGCCGGCCTTCACGGCTTCTTTTTCCCAGAAATCGATCACGGTCGGGTTGGTGGCTTTTTGCAGCAAACGTTTGCGGTATTCCACATCGGTAAAAATTCTCGGCACTTCCATAATAGTGGCGTGTTCGTTGGGATCGTCCATCAAAAGCAGAAGGGCGTTGCGCATATACTGCTCGAACATCGGACCCATTGTTTCCGGATTGAAGAGTTTATTGAAAATGCTCTGCATTTCGTTGACGATGAAAGTTTTTTCCTCCGGCCGGTTAGCGTCATATTCCAAC
Source organism: uncultured Candidatus Saccharibacteria bacterium (assembly GCA_964503795.1). GTDB lineage: Bacteria > Patescibacteriota > Minisyncoccia > UBA6257 > WO2-44-18 > JAUSKF01. The sequence goes on along the minus strand of CAZDBT010000002.1, from coordinate 72,448 downwards.
ATATTCAAACCTAGGGGATGTTGCAGATCTCCCGGGTCAAACACCACCACATCCTTCAAACGCTCTTCCGGGATCAAACCCAGCATATGCTCTATCAAGTCGCCATGCGGATCCACCACCGCTATCCCCTTTCCGGCCCTAACATCGCCCGCTGCCATATTAAACAACGCGGTGGATTTTCCGGTGCCGGTCTGACCGATAACGTAGATGTGACGGCGGCGGTCTTCGTCGGTAATGAATACCGGCTGGGATTGCCCGCGAAACAGGCTCTCTCCTATCAAAACGCCGGAATCCGGCAGAACCGATGGCGGCGGGGCGGCTTCTTTGGACTTCACCCACTTGATCCGAGGAACTTCCGTAAGAGAGGTTGGCAGATGCCACAAACTGGCCATTTCGTCGGCGTTCAGGATCATATTTTCTTTTTCATCAAATTCCCGGAAAACAAATTTAAAGATGAGATCTTTGGGGTTACGAGGTTCAGTAACTTTGAATTCATTACGGAGCGGAGCGGCGAATTGATTGAAAGAACCGGTCAGAGCGTAGAGCAGTTCTTCGGCGCGGTAAGCCGACGGCGCGGATGAGATCAAACGCACGTTCACCTCAAAAAGCGGTTTAGCTACTTTTTGGTTCAGTAATTTGACCAATTCTTCATCTATCACGACCGGCTCCGGTCTTTCGTCCGGCTTAGCCGGGGGTTTGGGCAAGATCTTGCCAAGCAACTTCGGATGAAGAATGTCGCCGAACTTTTCGCCCTTCTTTAGGCGCATTATGTAATCGGAAATTATTTTCCGGGCCGCATCATGCGCCGGTCGCACCAGCACCTGGATCGCCATTCCCTCGCCGGCCAGCTCCACTTTGGAAAAATTGCTTAGGATCGGTAGGAAGGTATCGATATTCGCTTCAGTAAAAGTCCGGACCGGGATGGAAAAATCCTGCTTCAATTTTAAGTAGGCCGCTTTTACCGCGCCTTGGGAATTAAAAATAGTGTAGTCGTCGGACTTGGTAACTTGCGCGTCGGCCCACAAGCCCTGGATCTGTTTGGCGGCAAATTCCAAAGATTCCTCCGGAACGGCAATATAAAAATTTATATCCTCGCCGATATTGTGAACCGCCGTCTCCAGCGAAAAAGGAATTTTCAGGCCGGACAATAAACTGAAAAGCTGGCTGGAAAAATTTATCTCCTGGAGCAGATCTTTTTTCCCTTGATCATCAAGTTTCTGGGCTAACCTAATCGATAGGAGCCGTAACCGCAAAGTTTTTAAAAATTGCTTCTTTCTGTTTTGGAAAACCGCAAAAATCGCATAAGCGAAAAAAGCTAGCAGTAAAGGAACGCCAAAAGAAATAGCCAGGGCGATATATTGGTCCATCTATATGTCTACTACTTATCTTAGCAAACCGCGCTTCTGGAGTTCTGGGTACAACTTATCTATAAGAGCGTCGTGAAAGGCATCCAAGACTAACGGACCGGCCAAAGCCGCTTCTTTGGCGGCATTACGGATGCCTTTATGCCAGGCCATATCCAGTAATTTCTCTATCTTTAGCTTCACATCGGCCGGTTCGGATTGCGCATAATCTGGCAAAGGGCTAGCCGGGTTGGGTTTGGCGGGGGCTGGCATAGCAGGCGCGGCGGCGGGTTTTTCAGTTATCGGGGCTGCGGTCTTTTCTTTCAATAAAGTCTGCAAAGCTGCTCTACCCTGATCGGATAGGCCGTGCTCTTTGATTTCTTTGGAAAGGTCCTTAATATCCTGCTCTATCGCCGAATGTTCAAAGTTTTGTTCCATTGGTGAATTATAACAGACTAGCCATGACGGAACTCGGTGACGTCCCCATCCTGGAATACATACTCTTTTCCTTCCAAGCGAAGCCAGCCTTTTTGTTTAGCCGCGCTCCAAGAGCCCGCCTCTAAAAGTTTGGCGCAATTGATCACTTCGGCGCGGATAAATTTCTTTTCAAAATCGGTATGAATTGCGCCGGCGGCTTGCGGAGCCTTACTCCCCTGCCGGATCGTCCAAGCGCGGGATTCATCGGGGCCGGTGGTGAAAAAACTCATCAGGCCAAGCACCTCATAAGCTTTTTTAACCAGTTCCGGAATTTCGGTAACGGAAGAGAGGTCGGCTACCACATAACCCGCTCCCCTTTCGATGATCTTCTTTTTCAATTCCTCTGCAACATCCGCCTCCGTTCCATTGAGCAAATAAACCTGTTTTTTAGCGGACAGTAAATTCAACGCGGCCACCTTTTCATTTCCCACAGCTTCAGCAAATTCCGAAGCCGCCAGATTTTTTCCGGCTTCCAAGGCCTCTTTAACTTTCTTTGTCGCTTCAAAATCTTTGATCGCCTGCTTTTGCGCCGGGCCGCCGGTTTTGGTGTCGCCCTCGGCTTTCTTGTAGATCTTTTCTATGGATTCCAGATCCTTCAACGCCAGTTCGGTGTTGATAATTTCCATATCGCGGATCGGGTCCACGGAATTTTCCACGTGAATGATCTCACTGCTCTGAAAAACCCTTAACACCATCAGCACCGCGTTGGTTTCCCGAATGTGAGTCAAGAATTTATTTCCCAAACCCTCGCCCGCGCTGGCGCCTTTCACCAGACCGGCGATATCATAGAATTCCACCACCGCGGGAATGGTTTTTGCCGATTTGCTCATCGCCGTCAGCTTATCCAGGCGTTCGTCCGGCACAGTAACAATACCGACATTCGGATCAATGGTGCAAAAAGGATAATTAGCGATATTCACGTCGTTTTTCGTCAGTATCTTAAAAAGAGTGGACTTCCCCACGTTCGGCAGTCCCACGATTCCTATAGATAATTTCATAAAGTTTTTATATAATAACCGAGTTCGTTGAAATAGTAAAAGGAGAAGGTGGATGAAACGGATCGTTTTGACCGGCGGACCGTGTGGCGGGAAAACCACCGGAAAGAATTTCCTGCTGGAAAAACTACTCAACTATGGCTGGACGCCCATCTTCGTTCCGGAAGTCGCCACTTTGATCATCGGGTGCGGTCTGCATCCGGCAAATCTGACCCCTGAACAGTATCTTGAATTCCAGGATCTTATTTTCAAGACCCAGTTGGGATTTGAAGATGTTACCTTCGGCCGAGCGATGGAGATCAAGGGTGGCAAGAAGGTCCTGATGGTTTGCGACCGTGGCTTGCTTGATGCGAAGGCCTACACCACGCAGGAAGTCTATGAAGAACTTCTCGCGAGAAACGGAATGACCGAAGTAGACGCGCGCGACCGCCGCTATGATGGAGTTTTCCATCTGATGACGGTGGCCAACGGCAAGCCCGAGTTCTACACGAAAGACAACAACCCTTCGCGGTTGGAAACTGCCGAAGAAGCGGTGGCGGCCGATCTGCGCACGCAAAATGCCTGGCTCGGCCATCCGCATCTGCGGGTAATAGATAACTCCACTCTGTTCGAACAAAAAATGCACCGGCTTCTCAACGAAGTCCGCAGACTGCTGGGCGATCCGGTAGCTCTGGAAACCGAACGCTGGTTCCTGGTGCGCGGCGGTGTTCAGCTCCGGAAGATCCCGGTGCCGTTCAAGAAGATCCACATTGAACAGGCCTACCTGGAAAAACAGGGTAGTACGGAAAGTCGGGTACGCCGGCGCAGTCAGGAAGATTGCAATGCCGTGTACTACGAAACCCAGAAACTGCCCGCCATCTCTCCCGCTTCCCGGCCAGAAAACGAATGGCAGATCTCCCCGATGGAATATGCCAGTAAACTTCGCTTCGCCAGCCCCGATCACGACATTGTCCGAAAAAACCGCATCTGCTTTCTGTGGAAAAATCAGTATTTTGAGCTGGATATCTTTCTGGAGCCCGGCCGGCTTCGCGGAATGGTCCGGTTGGAGATCGAACTGACGGAAGAAAACGATAAGGTTGAGATCCCGGACTGGCTCGGCAAGGTTGAGGAAGTCACCGGCGATCCGAAATACAGCAATTACGGACTGGCCAGAAGGCCGAAATAAGCCCCCGAATACGGGGCTTTTTATTTGCTTTTCTTGATAAATTTTGGCAAAATAACCTCGGTTCTTAATCAATGAGAAAGGAAAACTCCGTGAGTATAATGAAGATTGCAGTGATCGGTGGCGGCGCAATGGGTCACGGAATCGCAGTGGAGACGGCTCGCCGCGGCGGTTTGCCGGTTGTCATTAAGGAAATGAACGATGAACTTGCCGCCAAAGCTCTCGGAAAAGCTCATGCGATATTCGACCGCTGGGCGGAAAAAGGGAAGATGGATCAAACGGATGCGGAAGGAAAAAAGAGCTTAATTACCGCTACGTCGAATTATGCCGATCTCGCCGATGTCGATCTGGTGATCGAAGCGGTTCCGGAAAACCTCTCTCTTAAGATGAATATCTGGACGGAACTCGACAAGGTGGTTAAGCCGGAAGCGCTATTTGCTTCCAATACTTCCTCACTCTCGATCGCCGAACTCGCCAAGTCTACCGATCGATCGGATAAGTTCGCTGGTCTGCATTTCTTCAATCCGCCGACGGCGATGAAGCTTGTCGAGTTGGTAAAAACCGGTTCGACCAGCGAAGCCACTCTGCGCGATCTGAAAAACTTCACCGAAGATCTCGGCAAGACCGTGATCCAGGTGAAGGACGTCCCCGGATTTCTGGTCAACCGCCTGCTGATGCCCTATCTGAACTCGGCAGCCAAGCTGCTTTGCGAAAAAGCGCTCGAGCCGGAAGAACTCGATACCGCGGCCGTAGAACTCGGCTGGCCAATGGGTCCGTTCTTGCTGATGGATATGGTGGGCTTGGATGTCGGCGCGGAAGTTGCCGATGTTCTCTACCGCGGTTACGGCGAACGGATGAAGCCCTCTCCGTTGCTCCGGATGTTGGTAGATGCCGGACGGACCGGCAGAAAAACCGGCGCTGGGTTCTATGTTCACGACGGACGGGACCGTCCGGCAGTGATGGAAATGGTCAAAAAAGAATTTCCCAATCGTTCCGGCGGCAACGCTCAAGATGCCGTCCATCGGATGATGGACGAAATGGCGCTCGAGGCCCTGCGTTGCCAGAAAGAAAACGTGGCTTCGGATGAAGACATTGAGATCGGCTGCGCTTTCGGGATCGGCTATCCGCAAAGTTACGGCGGACCGCTCGGTTGGGCGAAGAAGGAAGAGATCTATCTCTCGCCGAAAGTCAGTGAAAAATAATACCCCATCCCCGCTTTACAAAGCGGGGTTTTTTGTTGTAAAATACGTTCGGCAAATTAACAAGGAGAATGTTATGTCTCAAGTCGCCGAAAAGCAGTTAGTTTCGTTGGAGAAGAATGGCGAAATCGGAACGATCGTGATCAATAACCCGCAGCGGAACGAATTGACGACGCCTTTGATGTTGCAATTGCGCGATCAACTGATGGAAGCCAGGAAAGATGACAGCCTGAAGGTGGTTGTGATCAAGAGCGCCAACATTATGTTTTTCTCGTCCGGAGCTCACGTTCCGGAAATTCATAAAATGATGTTGGACAAGGATGAGGTAAAAGCCATGGCGCTTCTCAATGAGGCGCACGGAATGCTCAATCTCATCGCTGATCTTGGCAAGCCGACGGTGGCCTTCATTCGCGGGCTTTGTCTGGGCGGCGGCAGTGAGCTGGCCTTGGCTTGTACCTGGCGTATCGCCACGAAAGACGCGATGATCGGTCAGCCGGAGATCACGCTCGGTATCATTCCCGGGATGGGCGGAACGCAGCGTCTGCCGCGTCTGGTGTCGCTGAAAAAGGCGATGCTGATGATGGTGACGGGTTCGTCCGTTTCTGCCAAGGAAGCCAAAGAGATCGGTTTGGTTGACGATCTGGTCAACAAACCGGAGGAATGGCTGACGAAATGTCTGTGGAAAGATCCAAAGCCGGTCATGATGCGAGATTTCCCGGAAGAGCTGGAAAAGTTGGACGAAGATGAACAGTTCCGAAGGGCAATGGAAACGCAGGCGAAGAAGTTCCCCCGCGCTTGCGAGGCTCTTCTCGCCTCTGTTTCTCACGGAGTCCTGCATCCGCTTCTTCCCGCTTTGGAGCTGGAGAAAAAAGAATTCGCGGCTTTGATCATGGAGGATGAAGCTAGGCTGGGCGTGGAGTCATTTCTTCGAAAATTTGGGTTACTCAAAGACCCGCCAAAGCCTCCCCCTGTGAAGGCCGAATCCCCTTCCGTCATCATTACCGCTCCGGTCACCGAATCCGCCAAGGATTCGGACAAGTCGGAAGAGCTGGAGATGCTGAAGGAAATGGTTCACGACTTCTGCGAAAAAAGGATCAAGCCCAACGTCGAAAAAATGGAACATGAGAAACGCGTTCTGCCGGAACTCATAAAAGAGATGGCGGAGCTTGGATTTTACGGAGTGCCGTTCGATGAAAAGTACGGCGGTTCCGGTCTTGGTCTTCGCGGTTTTGCGGTGATGATGCGAGAAATTTCCAAGTATCACGGCTCGACGGCTGTGATGCTGGGAGCGCACACCAGCCTCTTCTTGAAAACTATCTATCTCTTCGGAAGCGAGGAGCAGAAAAAAGCCTGGCTGCCTCGCGGCATTGCCGGAGAGATCATCGGCGCCTATGCTACCACCGAACCGAACGTCGGCTCGGACGTTGCCGGCATCACTACTTTCGCCAAGAAGGTTGATGGCGGTTGGCAGATCGACGGCGCCAAGCAGTTCATCTCTAATGGAGCGATCGCCGATGCTATCGTTACTCTCGCTCAGACCGATAAGGAGGGCGGCAACAAGACCCAGGCGATGTTCATCGTTCCGACCAAGTCGGCCGGATACAAACTCACCAAAGAAACCGAAGAGAAGATGGGCCTGCACGCCTCTTGCACCAGCGCCTTCGCGCTCGATGACGTATTTGTACCTGACGACCACTTGATCGGCGATGTTGGCCATGGATTCAAGATCGCGATGAACGTCTTCAACCAGTCGCGCATCAGCCTTGGGGCCGGATGTGTCGGCGCGGTGGAACGAGCGCAGGAGATCATGATGGAGTTCGCTAAAACTCGTATGATCGGTGGCGAACCTTTGTTCATGAAACAGCTGACGCAGGCCGCTATCGGCGAGATCGAGGCAACCAAACTGGCGATGGAAGCTCTCTACGAAAAGACGCTGGGGCAGTACGAAAAGGATCCCCTTGGTGTCCGGAAGCAGGCGGCGGCAGTGAAGTTTATCTGCGCCGAATGGGGCTTCACAGCGATCGACAAAGCGCTGCAGGTGCTCGGCGGATCGGGATACATCGGAGATTACGGGATGGAAAGGATCCTCCGCGATTTCCGGGTCAACCGGATCTTTGAGGGCACCAGCGAAGTTCAGAAGCTGTTGATCGCCAAGGAAGTGATCATGAAGTATATGACGAGTTAACGAAACTAAGCCCCCGTTCAGCGGGGGCTTTTTCTTCACGCCTTTTCTTTCTCAAACCAGGATTCCTTGATCTCTTGAAGCAGTTCATCCGAGATCGGTAGTCGTTTTCCGGGCTTACTCTTGCCGGGGTAGCGCCAGGTGGAGATCATTGTCTTAGCGCCCTTACCGGCCAGATACATCAACCAGATCTCCTGTTTCCGCTTCGGTGTGTCGTTGCGCTTCATCACGGCTAAAGTGCCTTCAGCGATCCCCTCCTCTTTCCGGTCGGGATTTTTTAAAATAGTTTTTATTTTTTGCTCGGAAATTCCATAAAAAAGCATCTTATCTTTAATATGCTGAGTCCACTTAAAATTCTTGTCGTTCTTGGGAAACTTCACAAAAGACATGAGTAAGTATTGATAGTATAATAAAGATAAATGAGGCACTTATCTACCCTGGCCAGACTACTCATACTCTCTTTCATTGTATTTATGGCCGGAGTTTTAATGGTCAAAAGCTCGCTTGGTGACTCTCCAATAGCCTCTGAACCGGCTAATTTAGCCTCCGGTTACGGCTATCTCCGCTATCTGGACTATCGGCTCGACCCCGCTCAACCGCCGCTGGCCAAGGCGCTGTCGGCCCTACCACTTTTAATCCAGAAAGTTAGCTTCCCAACGGCCAGTCTCAACTGGCAACGCGACATCAACAATGCCGATTCCGTCGGCCAGCAATTTTTATATGAGTCCGGTAATGACGCTGGACGGATGATTAATTCCGCCCGTATCGCGCCGATCATTCTGACCCTGCTTTTAATAATTGCAATTTATTTCTTGGCCAAGGAACTGATCGGCAAATGGTGGGCGCTACTGCCCGCTTTTCTTTTTGCCTTCTCGCCCGTAGTGCTTGCTCACGGCCATTACGCTATCGCTTCCGCCGCAACTGCTCTTTCTATTTTCTTGGCAATCATCTCATTTTTGAATTTCTTGACCCACCCATCGAAAAAGTACCTTTTTCTTTCGGGACTATCATTCGGCCTCGCCCAACTCGTCAGCTTCTCTGCGCTGATCCTAGTTCCATTTTTTATATTGGTTCTTACCATTTTCTATCTGGCAAATCTCTGGCGTGACTGGGAAATGACTCAACCGGAAAATCGCTTCCGCCGATTTTTCCTGCGCGCCGAACGCTATTTACGATCTCTGTTAGTAATTTTCGTGATCGGCCTATTATTGGTATTTGGATTTTACGCGCTCTTCACCTTGGGTTATCCGATAGAGAAACAGCAGTCCGACACCGCCTTTCTTCTTGGATCTTTCAGTCCAAAATGGCTGGGCGACTTCGTGGTCCAACTTTCCGGCATTCCCTTCCTGCGCGCCATCGGACAATACATTTTGGGAATCACGCTTAACTGGCCGGTGGAATCTACAACTGTTTGGTACTCGCTGATCCTTAGCGCGATCCTGAAAACTCCCTTGGCAGTTCTAGCGTTGATACTGATCTCCGCTATTTTCTCACTGATAAACGCCGGCAAAGCCACTTGGAATATGATTCGCCGCCGCGCCAAAAATTTCTCCGATTATCTAAATACCAGCTTTACCGAATTCGCGATACTAATTTTTATTTTATTGTACTGGGCGGGTGGATTGGCGCTGGGCGCGACGGGCTTTGAAAAAATACTGCCCACACTTCCCTTCTTATTTATTTTGGTCGGTAGTGGAATAAAAAAATGGTCTGCCGGAACCGAACTGACTAACGCCAAGAACTTAGTTATAAAAATTTTCCTTGTGTATGAAGAGTTTCTTCAGCTCTCTTTGAAATCGGCGGTGCTGGCAATCCTAGTCGTCGCCTCTTTCATAACTCCACTGATCGCCTATCCGCATTTTCTATCATTCGCCAACCTGCTCGCCGGCGGAACGAAAAACGGCTATCAATATCTCACCGGCCCGGATTACGACCTTGGCCAAGACCTAAATCGATTAAAAACCTGGACCGAAACGAATTTACCGGATGGCGATAAGATCGCCGTTGATTATTATGGTAGCGGGGATGTGAGAACGGTAGCTTTAGCGGAGGAATGGCGGTCGGCCAAAGGCGACCCCAGCAACGTCGGCATCCACTGGCTCGCCGTATCCGCCACCGAACTCGCCAATGCCAAGCAAGCTCCGAACGCAGAGGATAAATACGAGTGGCTGACCGCCTCCGCCAGCTGGCGGACATTTGCCCGCGCCGGGACTTCTATATTTATTTATAAATTGAACTAGCGAGACTTAAGATAGATCCGGTTCTCTACGGTGAAATCTATATACTCGGCGGTGTGAAGTTTACCGGAATCAACCAGGTCTTTCAGATAAGAAAATAGCTTAGCTGACGGGATGAAGCGCAGACTGAAAATAAGTTTTTCTCCACGGACACTATAAGCGCGCAGCTCCTGAAGACGAGAATCAAAGCGATAATCACTAATTCCCAGACCAAGTTCGCTCAAACCATCCATAATCTTTGTAATGTTCACAAAAGAATCTGCCGAAGTTACTAAAGATCCGATCTTCAGATTCTGTTCCGATAAGTCGGTAACTTTCGCGATCGCCGAACCTTCGGTATCGGGAGCTTTTTCTATCAACTGACCGGAGCGATCTACCCAATAGCAGTCCTTTCCACACCAGATCGCGAATCGATCGGTTGGCGCCGCCACAACACGCAAAGTGCCGGTAAAAAAATCTTTTTCCACATTCAATCCGGAAACTCGCGACGGCCAAGAAAGAAAATTGGAGAACCCCAACAGGCGCGCCAGGTCGCCCTTCAGTAGTTCACCGCGGATCTGATCAAAATCAACCGAGCCGGAAACGTCAAACTTTTTAATATGGAAAAATGGGAAATTCAATAACAAATAAGCGGATCCGGTTAACAGCAGGGCCAACAAGCCGCTATAGGCATAAACTTTCAGCCGTAACCGGCGGTAATATCTGCGTTTTTGTGCCTTGGATAAAAAGATCGCCATTAGTTAACTACGCGCTCAACTAAGGGATTGATCCGAGTCAGTAGCTCATAATAACTAGCTCCGCCGGCGCGGCGGGCCACTTCATAAGCGCTCATCTCATCCGCCTTCTGACGGCCGATCAAAGTGGCCACGTCCCCTCTTTTTATGGCGATGCCGGTCACGTCCACTACGATCATATCCATGGAAACCCGGCCTAAAACCCTAGCCCGTTGACCATTAACTAAAACCTCGCCGACGCCCGAAAGTGAGCGCGGATAACCGTGCCAATAACCGATCGGGATCACGGCAATTTTTGATCTCTTCGCCAATCGCTCGGTAAGGTCGTAACCAATAAAATCTCCCGCTTCAACTTCTTTCACCTCGCTGATCAGCGCGCGCCAGGATAAAACCGGTTCCAATTTAATTTTCTCCATCTGAATTCCCAATTCAGTGGATGGCCACAAACCGTAAAGTCCGATGCCAATCCGGACCGCGTCCAGGTGATATTTTTTATTCACTAAAGTCCCACCGGTCGCCGCCACATGACGAAGAAGGTTCTTCAAGCCGGCTTTTTCCAAAATTTTCACGGCCTTCTGGAATTCGGAAAATTGCTGATCGGTGAACGTTGGGTAATTAATATCTTTAGCAGAAGCAAAATGGGTATAGACGCCGGAGCAGTCAGCTTTTAATTCATCGTTCATTAATTTCAGCGCCGCCGGCAGATCTTTCGCATAAAAACCCTGGCGATGCATACCGGTGTCTATCTTCAAATGAAATTCCGGATGAAACTTTGATGCTTTTAACTCTTGCAAAGCTTCCGGACTGGAAATGGTAATCGTAATATCGTTCTCTGCCGCAGATTTCAAAAGATTTTTGAAAGTCGGACCAAGTACTAAAATCGGCTTTTCAATTCCCTCTTCTCGCAAACGCGCGCCTTCAACCACGCTATCCACACAAAAACCGTCTACTCCCAAAGAATCAGCGATCTTAGAAAAAGTTACTAAGCCGTGCCCATAGGCGTTAGATTTCACCACCGCAAAAAGCTTGGTTTTGGAGCCAATCAAACTCCGGAAGGTTTTCAGATTATGCTGAACGGCTTTCCGGCTTATTTCTATCCAGGTCTTAAACATAAGGAGTTAGAGCTTAAATCCCTCTTAATCTACCACAAAAATTGCCTTTTGGAAAGGTTTGTTATAAAATCATTCTAGTTTCGTTGAAATAAAAAGAGCGGAGGGCTTATGCTGGACCACCTACTGGACCAGATCGGGCCATGGGTTTTGGAACACCAGAAAGAGTTTTGGCCGTCGCTGGTAATTTATTTCTCCTTCTTCGTGATCGTCGAAATGATCATCCACGAATTCGGGCATTACTACTTCCAGAGAAAGTTCGGTATTCGGGTCGTTTTTTTCCAGATCGGGATCTTCAGCCTTTATTCTCAAGTTCTCAAAAATGGCACGAAGGTGATCCTGGGAATCCCCTGCTTCAAGGCGGAGTCCCGCGGACTGGGAGAGCTGGCTGACGAGATGAAAGAGAAAGACAATCCGGAAGCTTTTTACTACCGCCACCGCCATCCGAAAGAACAATTCATTGTGGCTATTGCCGGTCCGTTGACCGTGCTGGCGATCTGCGGTTTCATTTTTGGCGTATATTACGCCTCCTGGAAATTATTCGCTATTCCGGTGCCTACTTACCTTATGATCGCTTTCGGTATGGTAATTTTTACCGAACTTTCCAATCTGCTGATCCCGTTGAAATTCTGTGGTCTGGGAACGGACGCCTGGATCGCCTACCGGGCAATTTGGGAATGGTGTTTTAAAAAGGGCGGCGCCTCATGACGCTCTGGGAAAGATTCAAAAAGATCCATCCGATATTTCAAGCGGCAATACTCATGTTCCCGGCGACCCTGCTGGCCGCGGCCAATCAGTGGCTACTGCCTAACCCGCCCGATTACCACGAGGTGGTTTCCAGGTATTACAACGAAGTATTGCAGTCCCGATCGGATGTTTATAATTTCGTCGTGATCATACCGGCCAAGGAAGAACTTAGCTGCCGCTGGCCTTACTGGGCGGCCCTGATCATTCTGCTAGTATTATTCCGTTGTTTTTCCAAAACTCCGGATAAGAGGATCATCTGGGCAGCTCACATAGCAACCGCTGTTCCGATGGTCTTTGCCACAGCGCTCTGGGCAAAACCGCACGACTACCCGGTTGCAGTGTTTGCCTACGGTTTGATCTGGGGGTGGCTGATCTTCCGGACAAAAAATCCGTTCTACTCGTGGATGTTCCATTCCGCGAGTAACGCCTTTTCTCTGGTCTTCATCATCACCGGACATTATCTGTTCCACTAAAAATCCCGCCTTTCGGCGGGATTTTTTTATTTAATTTCTTTTTTGCCAACCAACTTTCTTAGAACTTTCGGGATCATCACCGTTCCCTCTTTGGTCTGGTAGTTTTCCAGGATCGCGATAATGATGCGGCCGATCGCAAAAGCGGTGGCGTCGTTCATGTGAACCAGCTCGGATTTGCCGTCTTTGCGTTTTACTTTCGTGGCCAACCGGCGGGATTGGTAGTCGGTCATCAGGTCGGAAGTGTGGGTCTCGCGATACTTATTTTGACCGGGCAACCAGGCTTCAATATCGATCTGCCGATAATCCGGGCCACCCATATCACCCGTGCAAACCGAAACTACCTGATATGGTATCTGTAATTGCTGCATCAGATATTCCTGAATGCCTACGATAAAATCCTGTTCCTTACGGGAATTTTCCGGAGTTGTGAATGATTCCATCTCCAATTTATCGAACTGGTGCATCCGCAAAATTCCCTTCACATCTTTCCCATGTGAACCGGCCTCGCGGCGGAAGCTGGTGGAATAGCCGATATAGCGCAATGGGAGTTGGTCCTCCTGAATTGTAGAGTCCATATGCATAGGACCGAGAGTGTGCTCGGCGCTGCCGACCAGATAAAGGTCGTCGGTTTGAAGATGATAGCGCTCTTCCTCCTGCCCGGGATCCAAACGCGCCATTCTCTTAAACACTTCCGGCTTGATCATCACCGGCGGAAGCACCGGCATGAACGGCTTCGGCGAATAGCCTTTCTCAACACCGTTGGCGATCTTTTTTAGAACTTTCTCATTGCCAAGCGCATCAAACACGAACTTGATTATTGCCATTTGCAAAAGCGCCGCATCCCCTTTCAGATATGCAAAACGGCTACCGGAAACTTTTCCGGCGGTTTCAGTATCAATAATTCCTAACGCTTCTCCAAGAGCTAAATGATCTTTCGGCTCAAAATTGAACTTCGGCGGCTCGCCCCATTGGCGGATCGGTTTGTTACCTGATTCATCCGGTCCCACCGGCACATCATCTGCGGGCAGGTTAGGAAGTTTTATCCAGGCCAGATTCCTTTCCTTTTCCAACTCTGGCAAAAACTGCTCGGCGGCCTTCATTTCTTCTTTAACTTTTTTCGCCTCTTCAATATTTCGTTCTTTACTGAACTGATTCAGCTTAGCGCGCAGGTCTTCAATTTTCTTTACCGCTTCTCGCCACTTTAAGTCTTTTTCCAACAGCAAATCCACGGCGCTGGCCGGCACTTTCTTTTTAGCGACCCCTGCTTTTACTAGATCGGGATTTTTACGAACGAGTTCGATATCTAACATAGAGATAAGTATTAAGTATACAGTATCAAGTATAAAGTATGAGGAAATAACAAAAAAGTCCCCTTGCGGGGACTAGCAACCGTTGTCGGGAACAAAGGGTGTCGGCGCTTTCTCCAGCTTTCTGGTTTCGGCGCGAGAGTCCAGTGCCGTGTTGGACGCGGTCTTCGGAAGTAGCTCGTAACTCACTTCATTGAGCATTACCACCGAACCGGCGGTCGTTTCCAACATTACCTCCCGACCGTTCACAACCCAAAAGTTAGTGATCGTGGCGCCCTTCAGCGCCGCGCCCAGCTCTTCAGACTTGAGACGTTTCACAGCCTACCTCCTCAAATGAGCCGTTGGCTATTCTAACATCAAGCCGTGAAATAAGCAAACTATTTATCTAGACGGCCGTCTAGATAAATAGTTTGAAAGAAAAGCCCCTCCGAGGAGGGGCTGGGGATTTTTAGGAAATCCTCCGGAAACCTTACAGCTGATCGGTGCGCTGGACTCCATTCTTAGCAAGCCAGGCCTCGATTTTCGGGATGTCTACAGGAGCGAAAAAACCGTCGAATCCGCCCCAATTCGCAAAACGTTCCGCTTCGTCGTGGCTGTAGAGGCAAATCTGATCGATCTTTTCGTCCTGTATGAACTGCCAGAAACGGTCAACTATCCCATCGTCGGCATAGTACGTGGGGATGGACCGATTGGCGGGGTCGGCTTCCCCCAGAACGATAACTCGAACAGCCGGACTCGTCGTGAACTGCACCTTCGGCGCTGTTTCCGACATAGTTTCCTCCTTATTTTGTTTTTGAAAAAGAACTTTCTGTTTCGCCATTTCTGGCTCATCAGCTCGGATGCACATCCGAGGACAGAGCCCAGCACCTTATCACTTTCGTGAGAAGATGCTGGGTAAAGAGGATTTTTAGGAAATCCTCCGGAAACCTTACTTCCCGAAAAACCTGGCCAGATGCTTGGTGTCGATTGAGTACACAACCACCACTGGCGGTGGCACTCGCGCCAACATCAGCAAACCCCAGAAGCTTCCTTCCTCCACCCACTTATAGTGAGCGAAGCAGATCAGGAGGCCGATGACCATTCCGATCATGGCCCCATCGAAAACTGCGGACACTGCCCAGCTGGGAGATCCGGCGGCAAGCATGAAACAGCAAACAGCCAGGATTGAGCAGAACATGCGAGCCACCGCGCTAACAGCGAATTCTCCGAAGCTCATCTCAGTCTCCTTGATTCGAGTTTTTGGGTTTCTTTAAGGTGCTAAATCCTCACTTGAGGACACTAGTAATATACCATAAATATACCTACTTTGTCAATAGAGCTAAAATAGGCTAAAAATAGATGTTTTTTGGCATTATCCTAGCAAATTAAGCGAAACAATTCTCTCTTCTCCGAAACCCGAGCGAGCTTAATCGGCTAGGAGGTTTTTGTATAATTTATGAACAAAAACCCGATTAGCGCGAGCGTTAAGTGAAGTTTGCCGCAGGAGCAAACGGAACGGGTTGAGGGAAGAGGGAATTGTTGAGCGACTTATTTTGGACGTAAAGTGGGGAACAAAATTATCTCCTTCACCGCGTGCGCTTTGGTGGCGATGGCTACTAGACGATCTATACCGATACCCAAGCCGGCAGCCGGAGGCATGCCATGCTCTAAGGCTTCCAAAAAGTCTTCATCTTTGCGGGAAGCCTCTTCATCCCCTGCCCGGAAAGCTTTCTCCTGGCGCTCCATCTGCTCACGCTGGAAAACCGGGTCGTTCAGCTCCGAGAAGCCTTTTACAATTTCCGCTCCATTGGCGATCAGCTGGAAACTTTCGGTCAAGGTTTTATCTTTCTCGTGCAGCTTGGCCAAAGGCATTAAAGATTCCGGATAGTCGGTCACGAAAGTCGGCTCCACGATCTTCGGACGTACCGAATGCTTAAATACCTCATCCAATTCTTTTGCGGGAATAGAGCGATAGTCTTTGCCAGAATGTTGTTTAAAAACTTCTTCAAAAGTAACCATTTTCCACTTTCCTGGAATAAGCTTTTTTAATAACTTCTGCGTAAATTTCATCAAACCTCGGTAGTCCTGATAGGCCCAGTAAAGCTCCAGTTCGGTGAATTCCGGATTGTGATCTCTATCCATTCCCTCGTTTCGGAAAACTTTTCCCAATTCAAATACCTTCTCCATTCCGCCAACCAATAGGCGCTTCAGATAAAGCTCCGGGGCGATACGCAGATAAAAATCCACATCCAAGGCGTTGTGGTGTGTTTTGAACGGCCGGGCCTTGGCGCCACCGGGAATCGGTTGTAAAACTGGCGTTTCTACTTCCAAAAATCCCTCCTCGGCCAAAAAATTCCGGATATATTCAATAATCTGCGAGCGTTTCACCAGCTGGTCGCGCACCCCTTCATTTAAAAGCAGATCCAGATACCGTTTTCGAAAACGCTCTTCGGTGTCGCTCAAACCATGCCAGACAGACGGCAAAGGCCGTAATGTTTTCGCGATCACCCTCAAACTTTTTGCTTCCACGCTCCGTTCCCCCTTTTTAGTTTTAAAAAGCGGACCGGCCACCTCAACAAAATCTCCGATATCCAAATTATCTTTGAGCGCCTGGAAATTTTTCAGATTAGCTTTAGTAAAAACGATCTGGATCTTTTCTCCGGAGCCATCCGTCAGATCGGCGAAGGCCACGCCGCCCTGCACACGTAGGCCAAGCAAGCGGCCGGTCAACCAAACTTTGGTTTTCTTTTTGGATAACGCCGAGAAATCTTTCACCACGTGCGCCACCAAATGGGTGCGCTTAACTTGCGAGGGATAGACATTCAGACCAAGCTTTTCCAGCTCGGCCTTCTTTTTCAATCTTTCTTTTATGAGGTCCTCAAGCATTACTTCACGCTGACGATCTTATAGGTCATCTCACCAGCCGGAGTCTTAACCTTCACCGTAGAACCCTTCATCTGATCAACAAAAGCTTTACCGAGCGGAGATTCATTGGAGATCTTGCCGTCTGAAGGATTGGCTTCATTAGGGCCAACGATGGTCAGGGTCATTTTCTGCTCCCCTTTTTCAACTTCAATAGTTGATCCGATCTGCACCTTGTCGCCTTTTCCTTGAGTGATCAGAACCGCGTTCTTGATCATATCTTCCAATTCAAAGATCCGGGTTTCAACCTGGGTCTGCTCCTCCCGAGCTTCCATATATTCGGCGTTCTCCGACAGATCGCCTAATTCCTTGGCGCGCTTCAAACGTTCGGCCACATCGGCTCGTTTCTGATTTTTTAATTGACTAAGTTCGTTCTTCAGTTCCTCCAGCCTCTCGGGTGTTAAATGATAATCCATATTAGGTTTATTTTAATAACAAGGTTAACAAAGAATGACTAGGCTGACAAATCATAACTCTTCTTCCATAGCCACCAGCGGACTTTGATGGCCTCCCAAAGAACTTGTAGATACGAATTCCAATGGACACGGGAGCTGGCATCATTTACCCAATGAATCGGCATTTCCTTGATCTGATAACCCAACGCCCGCGCCAAAGCCAAGGTCTCAACATCAAAACCCCAACGATCGATCTTGGCGATCGAAAAAATACGACCGGCCGCTTCTTCGGAGAAACATTTGAACCCGCATTGACTATCCCAAATGCCTCGTAGCAATAAAATCTGTACGAACAAATTCCCCAGCTTACCGGCTAGTTGCTTGAAAATATTTTGGGGAGGATTCAGCTTCGCGCCTTTCACCGACCGCGAACCAATGACCACTTCATAACCTTCCTCCAAATACGGGATCATTTTATTGAATTCAACGACCGAAGTGGAATTGTCTGCGTCCATCATCACCCGCCAATTTCCTCTAGCGGCTAACATTCCATCACGCACTACCGCCCCCTTGCCGCGATTTTCTTTGTTGTTCAAGATCTTCAAATTTTCTATGAGCGGCTTGAACCGCTCGACGATCTCCGCAGTCGCGTCAGTGGATCCGTCGTTCACCACTAAGATCTCGTAAGAATACTCCTGTTCGGAAAGATGTTTATCAATGTCAATTAACGCCAGAGGCAGGCGTTTGGCTTCGTTGTAGGCGGGAATAATTACTGACAGATAAGGTTTGGCCATGTTCGTGTTCGCGGGTTATTGGTGGAAAAAATCCAATCCTATTTTATTTAAAACCGTATAAAAAAATCCGGTGACGATCTTTAATATCCAATCAAATACTCTGGCGATGAATTTTACGATCGACCATAAAACTTTCCAGACGCCGGATAAAAATCCCTCGGTCTGCTCTTTGGTCGGTAAGGACCGACCGATCTCTTCTGTGACCGCGGAACTGTCCAGCTGCTTTTGAATTTCCTGGCTAACAGTGTTGGCGGTATTAATAACTTTATTGATAGGCGGCAGTTCAGCCGCAAAAGCTCCCGCCGCCAGGCTGAATGCCAGAAAACTAAGAGCTATTCTCTTCACAATCTAATTCTACCATTTTACTTAGTCTCTATAAGTCTGGTACACGTACCATTTCAGTTAGAGGTACTTCGCCGGGTCCAGGTCGCCACCAAACGGCATCGGACCGCAAGTCCTGCTGGCGCCCATATAAAAAGTGGGGCCGGCGTAAACCGTCAGATGCAGATGCGGCCCGGTGGCGTAGCCGGTGCGTCCAACATAGCCGATCAGCTGACCGCGGGTAACCGTATCCCCAACCTTCACGATGTAGCCGGAAAGATGGCCATAAAGCGTGGTGAGGTTGTTGTCGTGCGCGATCACGATAAATTTCCCATAAGCGCCCCGGGGGCAGAAAGAATCCTGATTGCCAACCGCCACCACTTTCCCTTTTTCCGCCGCCACCACTTCCGTGCCGATCGGAGCGCCGATGTCCAAGCCGTTGTGGAAATGTCCTTTGTAGCCGTTCTTGGCGAAGGTGGTGTAGCCATATTCTTGGGTTATATATCCCTGCGCCGGCATCGCCAACACTCCCGGCCGTGGGATGGGCAACAGCGAAGGATCGATCTTGGACCGTAATTCCGATTCTATTTTTTCAATTTCGGCGGAGATCTCCAGTTGCTTTTTGGAAAGTTCGTCTAAGGTCTGGGTATACAATTTTTCCTGATTTTTGGTCTGGGCCAACAATTGCTGCCGCTCGGTCTTCTGATCCTCAACGATCGCCTTCCGGTTTTTTTGATTCTGATTCTCTGTTTCTATCTTTTTCTTTTTAGAAGAAGTGTCCTGGAATTTGCCGTCCAATTGTTTGCCGAGTTCCTTCAAGCCGGAAACTTCATTAGAAATTCCGTTATTCAGATCGGAAAGCGACTGCTGTTCCCGGAAGCTATCGGCCAAACTGCGATTGCGCAACAGCATAGCCAGCGAACCCTGCTTGTCCTTCTCGTACAATTCCCGCACTAACTTCATCAGGGCTGCTTTTTTTGTGTTGATCTGTTCGGTTATTTTATCTATATCAAGCTGCACCGACTGCAATTCAAAACCAAGCTTTTCAATATTTATCTGGCTGGATTTAATGCCGAGATTCAGCTGATTCACGCTATAATCTATGGTTTTTAATTCTTTCTGCAGAGAATTTTTCTGGCTTTGGGTGGCATTCAGCTGTTGGTTCACGGCTTGGATCTGGCTGCTGATCTCCAGCGCGGCCTTGGCCTTCTCGTCTCTAGCCTTCTGTAATTCGTCCGCCGTCAACGCAAAAGCCGGCTGAATGGTATAGCCGATGGTCAAAAGCGTCATTAAAATAGCCAAAAAACTCCTTAGCATTTGCTTAATCTAATAATAAACCGAGGGTTAGCTTTTAGATAGCTGGCTAATCGCTTCTGCAATTCTTACTAAAGTCTCTTTCTTGCCGATAACTTCCATTATTTCAAACGGGCCGGGAGATTTTTCTGCGCCGGACACGGCTACCCGCAATGGCCAGAGCATATCCCCTTTCCCGCGCGCTTCGGCAATCGGCATCAACACTTTCTCTATCTTATTCTTAGAAAAATCGTCGCTGGTAATAGCCGAAAGCAACTGCTCCCCTTCTTTCAAGTTCGCTAAGGTCTTTCCTTTGGTTGAATCTTTCCAGATCAGCAGCTCCGGTTTGTAATCCGGCAACTCCACATAAAAACCGGCCAAGGCCTGAAAATCGGTAAGCTTCTTCATCCGTTCTTTTGTATTTTCTACGATCTTCAAATTCTGCTCGGTCGCTTTCACGCTAAGTAATTTTGCCAAAGCTTTGGCGGTCATCGCTTTGATATATTGAGCGTTCAACCAATCCAACTTATCTACATTAAATACCGCTCCGCCTTTCTGGATGCGGGTAATATCAAATTCTTTGACCAGCTCTTCAATAGTAAAAATTTCCTTGTCTCCTTGCGGATGCCAGCCGAGCAAAACCAAGAAGTTAAGGATCGCTTCCGGCAAATAACCTTGGGCGCGATAATCGCGGATGGCGGTATCCCCTGCCCGTTTGGACATTTTGCTGCGGTCGGCGTTAAGGATCAGCGGAATGTGCGCGTATTGCGGCTGGCCGAATTCCAAAGCCTTCTGGATAAGGATCTGCCTGGGAGTATTGGCCAGATGTTCTTCACCGCGGATCACGTGGGAAATTTTCATATCTTCATCGTCTACCACCACGGCAAAGTTGTAGAGCGGCTCGCGAACGCTTTTGGCAATCACAAAATCGCCGATCAGCGTCGCATCAAATTCTACGTCTTCGCGCACAATATCTTTGAAATTAACTTTGCCGTCCTGAACCTTTAACCGGATCACCGCGCCCTCACCGGCAGCCATCCGCTTTTCCGCTTCCGCGAGCCCGATCGTCCGGCAGCGACCGCTGTATTTAGGAGCGAATCCCTGCGCCAGCATCGCCTGGCGCTCCGCCTCCAGCTGTTCTTTGGAACAGAAACAATAATAAGCCTTCCCCTCTTTGAGAAGCTGGTTCAGATATTTTTCATAAATATCCAACCGGTCGGTCTGACGCACCGGGCCTTCATCCCAGGTGAGACCGAGCCATTTCAGATTATCTATCAGATCCACTTCATATTCTTTTTTAGACCGTTCCAGGTCGGTATCCTCAACGCGCAAAATAAAAACCCCGTCGTTTTGTTTGGCGAAAAGCCAATTAAACAAAGCGGTGCGCACCGTGCCGATGTGCATATAGCCGGTTGGCGAAGGCGCAATCCGGACCCGGACTGGTTTTTTGGCTGCTGGAGTCATACCAGAAAGTTAATGAATAAGCTCAAGAATATCAACCGAGATCCGGTCGGCGGCATCGGCCTGATAAAAAGCCGTGGCGGCAGCCGACATTTTCGCTTTTACCTCCGGATCCATCAGGATCTTTTCAGCCTGATTCAGAAAGATGCTGGGAAGCAGATTTTCCTGCTCGATCACCACGGCAGCTCCGGTGGAAGCGTAAGCGTAGCCATTTTCTTTTTGATGATCCGCCGAGGCCTCCGGGAAGGGCACGATAATTGACGGCTTACCCTTCGCCGCTATTTCAAAGATCGCCCCCGCGCCACCCCGCGCCACGATCAGATCGGCGGCAGCCATCGCCTTGGCCATTTCTTTATCTAAATAATTAAAGAACTTGTAACTGCCGAGTAGGATCGGGGAAAAATTCTTGGTAATAAAATCATATTGATTCTTGTAATCCGGAAATTTCTCCCGGCCGACGAAATGCAATATCTGGAATTTCAAAAGTAGCGGCTCCAGGTTGCCGATAATAAAATCATTCATCCGGTTAGAACCCTGTGACCCGCCGAAAACCAACAACAAGGGTTTGTTGGGATCAAAGCCAAGCGCGGCTTTAGCATCGGCCTGCTCAAAATGCTGCAGAATTTCCGAACGTACCGGATTGCCAACCACATCCATCTTTCCTCTGAACTTCGGGAAATGCTTGGCGGCCGAACCGAAGGCCAGTTCTACGACCCGGGCAAAGCGACTCGCCAACTTATTTGCCAACCCAGGCACAGTGTCGGACTCGTGAATAACGATCGGGATGTTGTAGAAAAAGCAGACTAACACCACCGGCAACGAACCGGGACCGCCTTTGGAAAAAACAGCGTCGGGCATGAACCAATAGATCTTCCATAAACACTGAAAGACCGAGAAAACAAATTTAAAAACGTCCACGAAATTCAAAATTGAAAAATACCGGCGCAGTTTGCTCTCCGCCACTCGGGAGATCCTGATATTACCGGCCATTAAAGCTTCTTTAAAAACTCCGGAATTTCCGAAATAACGGAGATCCGGCGCAAAACCATTGCGCTCCGCCCACTCTCGCAGTTTTTCGGAAACGGCAATGATCGGGTAAATGTGTCCGCCCGTTCCCCCGCCGGCAAAAATTATTCGTAGTTTATTCATAGCGGCGCTGCTTAAATTATAGCATTAAGCATACCTGGATATATTCGCCACGATCCCGCCCATTGTCATAAATACCATCAGCGCGGTGCCGCCGTAGCTGATGAACGGCAATGGCACGCCCGTAAGAGGCAGCAGACCGGAAATGGCGCCAATATTAATGAAAACCTGTAAACCAATGATCACCCCAAAACCGATCAAAACCAGCTTCCCGAAACGATCTTTGACGCGCCGAGCCAATAAAAGGATCCGCATCACCAGCAATAAAAATATGGAGATCAACGCCACTGAACCGACAAAGCCCAGTTCTTCCGCCACTACCGCAAAAATGGAATCCCCGATCGGCTCGGGAAGAAAATTTATTTTCGTGGTGGATTGCCCATAACCGACACCGAAAAGCTTGCCGGCTCCGATCGCTATCTGCGCCTGATTGATGTGATAACCGCCACCCAACGGACTGCTAGCCGGATCCAAAAAACTGGCGATACGCTGAAAGCGATAAGGCGTGATCAGAATAGCCGCCCCCAACACCAACATTCCCAACACCGCTACACCGGCCACATAGGAAAGCTTCGCGCCGCTCACGAAATAGAGGATCAGGGAGGCAGCGGCGATGATCACGACGGTCGTCGTAGTCGGCTGTTTAAGCAATAAACCCGCCACCGCTCCCAACACGATAAAAAACGGCAGAAAACCTTTCAAAAAAGTGCGGCTTCGGTCGGTCTGCCCGGCAAGCCAGGCGGCGAAATAAAGAATGACGGTTAATTTCAGAAATTCCGCGGGTTGGAAAGTAACCGGACCGATCTTCACCCAACGTTCCGCTCCCCCCTCTTTCAGTCCCAACGGAGTGAACACCAGCGCCACTAACACAAGACTGATCAAGAGCAGGATCCAGGCGATATTTTGATAACGGCGATAATAAAGATTGTAAGTGAGCGCGAAGCCCAGTATGCCGAAAGCGAGTCCGCTGATTATCTGATGCTTGAGATAATAGAAACTGTCATCAAATTTTGTTTGTCCAAGATTGGAAGAAGCGCTGGCCAACGCCAGTAATCCGAAGATCACCAAGAAACCCAGACACAACATGATCAGAAGATCGGGATGATGTCTCCTCATTAATTTTAAATTTTGCGCAAGATCTCGCCCGATAAGATCCCCTGGTACTGCCGGTCTTTCACGGCCAACTTCCCGTTCACGAAAACATTTTCCACTTTCACGCCATGCCGAGTCGAAAACATCACCAGATCGGCGATCATTCCTTCGGCGATCAGACCGCGATCTTTCAGACCGAACTTTTTGGCCGGCTCGGAAGTGATCTTGCCGATGGCTTGCGAAAGAGAAAGCATTTTACGCTGGGTGACCGCCTCAATGAATTTCGGGAAAGTATTGTAGAACCGCTCATGTTTCAAATTACGGGAATTCTCCGGCAAGCTAGCGCCATTGGAAGCTACTAGCGCCTGATCCCGTTCTAAGTTCTGCAGCTCCAGATCTAAATTGATATTTTTATAAAAAACCAGGGCCCGTAAACCGGTCAGCTTCATTAACTTCAAAAGGGCCTCGGCAGTGTTCAACTCCTGACTCTCGGCAAAGTCCTGCAAAGTTTTGCCGACCAGATAATCCTGACCAACGGCCTGGGCAATGCGAATGCTCCCTCCTTTGATGCCGGCCAGCTCTTTAACCAAACGCTCCGCCAGATCTGGATTTTTCAAGTACGAGAGCATTATCTCCAAATTCCCAACCTGCGCCCAAGCCGGTAACAAAGTATAAATAGGAACAATTGTTTCACTGAAGGGGTAACTGTCGAAGTGAATATCCAGCCGATCGGCGACCTGATGGATCAACTCTACGGCTTTGCGATGATCTTTTTCAAAACCGATGATCGGCTTGAAATGACTGATCAAAACTTTTGCTTTGGTATCTTCGGCAATCTTGATCGTTTCCTCCACGGATGCCAGCACGCCCTCTTTATCATCGCGCAAATGAGTGGCATACACTCCCCCGCTCTCGGCCACGACTTTCACCAGCTCTTTTATTTCCGAATACGGCACCCGCCGCGAATGCGCGTAACCCAAACCGGTAGACATTCCGAAAGCGCCCTGCTTGATGGAATCTTTGAGAACTTTTTTCAGCGCTTCAATTTCCGGAACGGTCAGATCACGGGAATCTTCGCGGACCAATCCCCTTCGCAAAGTGGAGTGGCCGACCAAAGTTCCGAAATTCACGCCCAAGCCGCGACGATCAAGCACTTTCAAAAATTCGGCCATCGTATGCCAATCAATATTTATTTGCGTCGTGTCGGTCCACTTGCGGATAGAGTTCAGATCCCCGGACAAAAGCGGCGCCAGCGAAGCGCCGCAAACGCCGCCGAAAATAGTGGTTACGCCTTGGGCTAAAAAGTCCTGCTGTGGCGGATCGGAGAAAAGAGAAAGATGATGATCGGAATCGGTGTCTACATCTATAAAGCCCGGCGCCAAATAAAGTCCGAGGGCTTCAATAGTGAGGCTGGACTTTTTGGTCGGAAATTTGCCGATAGCGGCGATTTTGTTGCCTTTTAATAAAACATCGGCGGTAAAAACCGGCCGCTTCCCGGAACCATCCAGAATTTTAGCGCCTTTTATTAGAACCACAATTAAATTATAGCATTTGGACTAAAAAAGCCGCCTTTGATAGGCGGCTGTATGCGAATAGATTCTTACTTTAGGCGCCGGCCCGATTTGAGTAGAGCCCCAGCAGACCGACTGCGCGCAGCAGGTCCTTGCGGACTTCGGTATCATAGCCCTCCGATCCGTTCATCGCTCTGACGATCTTTCTGGCGTCTTTTTTCGACAAACCAAGCGCTTCCGCTCCTCGATAGTCCTCCCCCGCGATATCCAACTGCATCATTTCTTCACAGATGATCGAAAAAAGACTCTTGGAACTGCGGTCGGTACGGATCGTCCCCAACGGCGTGACCACCCAGCTGACATTCGCGAAGCTGGTCAACAACCCTAAAAACTTTTGGTAGGTCATCGTACTTCTCCTAAAAGATTCTGCTGGTATTCTACCACGTAATATAAAATAGTCAAATAAAAAATCTCCGCATCGCTGCGGAGAATATGTGAGAATGGGGGGCTATTATTTCTCGTCAACGTTCCAGTAATAAGTAGTACTACCGATGTTGCCTTTCGGATTCGGCGGAGCGGGAGAGGGGTGGACGCTGGGATGGTCCTTGGAGAACTTCACCAGTTCTGCTTCGTAGACCGCGACGGCTTCGCCGGTCTTTTCCACATCAACCCGATAAACCTGATTGCTCAATTTCTTGACGGTAACATCTTTACCGTCAGTATGATCCGCCACCTGCCCTGGCTTTGGTTCGTCAGCTTTTGGTCCAACGCTTGGCCAGATCATCGAGAAAACTAACAAAGCGACGCAACCGATAACAACGAAACCAGTGAAATTCTGCGTCTTGGACATTCTTCTTCTCCGCAAAAGGAACCGAAAGTTAGAGTAACAAATTTATCGGCAAAAGAAAAGCTCCGGTTAGATCGGCGAACTCTTACCGGATTTACGGTACTGCCAGAAGCTGAATCCCGCGATCGCCAAGATCACGATCCACAGGAAGGCCGGATCTTTCACTAACGGACCGATGATATTAAAAATGGAGGCCACTCCCCCGAATTGAGTCGCGCCATTAGGAAGTTGCACGAAGGTGATTTCGTTAGAGGTTACAACCTGGTTATTGGTTTTTGCCACTGCCCGCAAATAATAAACAGTGTTGAATTCCAAGCCGCTCAATTCAACGCTGTGGCCGCGCGACAGGTCGCCGGATTCCGCCGTAGCGTGCGCGTAGCTGAAATTGCGGGTCTTTTGCAACTCCGATTCCGTATCATAAATTACCCGGTCGCGGGTCGGAATATTGGTATCCCAGCTTACGGTAACCACTCCGGCTTTGGCGCTTTCAACTTTGATATTGCTGATGATCGCTCGCTCTTCCGGATTGGAGCTGGTGGTGATCACCGTCGGTGGCACCGGAACTGAAGACGGATTTTCCACGAAGATGTAGAAGTCGATCGGCGTAGAAACCTTGCCGTCACTGGCATAAACGCTGACCTTACTGAAATTTGTCTGCAAAGAAGAAGGCGTCCACTGGATCATGCCGGTACTCGGATTGATGAATAGGCCGGTCGGTCCGGAAGCTACGCTATAAGTGACGGTATCGCCATCGGCATCGATCGCGTTCAGATCATAAATATAAAGCTGATTAACCCGACCCTTGATCGGCGGATTAAAATTCACAAACACCGGAGCATGATTGGCGCTTGAGGTATTAGTAGAAGCTTCCTGAACGGTGATCGTTACATCGCGATCGGTATATTTCACGCCGTCGGAAGCGCGGAAAGTAATGATATGAGTGCCTATGTCGGCAACAACCGGAGTCCAGGTAAATAATCGGCTGGAAGACTGGAAGTTGGCATTGTTCGGCATATTAAAAACACTGTACGAGATCGGTTCGTCTTCCGGGTCATGCGCGGAAACAGTGAACTGCAAGATCTGACCGACACGCGCATCTTTATCGCCGGTGCCGCCATCCCAAACCGGCTTCTCATTGGTGGAGGAAGTCGTGGTCTGGGAAGCTACATTAATAGTTACGGTAAAGTAGCTGTAGTTGTGACCGTCATAGACGGTAAATTGCGGCGAAAAATATCCGGTCTGACCGGACGATGGGATCCAATAGAAAGTTCGGCTGGAAGGATTAAAGGCGGAACCGTAAGGCAAAGAATAAGAAGAGTAAGTTAACGGATCGTTCTCCGGATCGGTAGCCACCAAAGAAAATTGCACATTGTCTCCGGTGTGAATGCTGAAATAAGTCGGATTAGAAGAAGACCAGACGGCTGGCTGGTTAGTCGCCGGGGCTGGAGAGGGAACGGGTGCTGGAGCGGGAGTTTGCCTTGGCTCCGGAGCCGGAGCTGGGGCAGGAGCGGGCGCGGGGGCTGGGGTCGGGGCCGGAACAGGCGCGGGAACCGGATCCTCGCAAGCATCCCCGTCGATCAGGCAGTAAATAACCTCATGCGGCCAAAAGGGAATAAAGGCTTTCGCCTGATTTGCGAAGCCCAAATTAACAACCACCAACGCCAAAAATAAGGCCAAAATAAGCTTCTTCATAACTGGGTCATACTACAGCACTTACCTCATAAAGTCAAGGCAGAAATTATCCTAAGCTTGGCGCGCGTGCTAAAATCAAAATAATGTCGAAGGTTTATGTCGTCATCCCGACTTATAACGAGAGAGAAAATCTGCCGGCACTGGTAGAAAAGATCTTCGCGTTAAAAATTCCCGATCTGCGCTTGATGGTCGTGGATGATAACTCACCCGACGGAACCGGCCGGATCGCCGACGAGTTGCGGCAAAAATATCCGGTCACTGTTATTCACCGGGCAGAAAAATCAGGCCTGGGAAAAGCTTACGTCCAGGGCTTTGAATCATTACCGCCGGAGGCGGAAATTGTGATCCAGATGGACGCCGATCTTTCCCATGATCCGGCGGCTATTCCGGCAATGCTGGAAAAAATAAAAACTTGCGATGTGGTATTGGGTTCGCGATATATTCCGGGCGGTAACACCAAGAACTGGGATCTTGCCAGAAAACTGATCAGCCGGTTCGGAAATTTCTACGCCCGGACCATTCTAGCACTCCCCTATCGCGATCTGACCGGCGGCTTTAAATGCTTTCGCCGGGAAGCTTTAGAGAAGATTAATCTGTCATTGTTGAGTTCGGTCGGATACAACTTTCAAATTGAAACTACCTACGCGGCCCATAAAAAGGGATTAAAAATTTGCGAGATCCCCATCACTTTTACCGAACGCCGCCTTGGAAGCTCCAAATTCAATCTGGGAATAATTCTGGAAAGTTTCTGGAAAGTGCTGCGGTTAAGATTTCGTAACTAACTTCAGTTTGTTGCTGGTGATGATCAGGTAGCGGTCGTCAAAAAGATGGCCCTGATAAAGTCCGGTTTTTAAATAACTATCAAGATAGGCGTCAAACTCTTTCTGGTCCTTAAAACCGAACGGATCATCCAGATCCACCAACACCATATCCACCGGGAAGGTCTCGCGTCCCAAGGCGTAAATGAATTCCCTGTGCGCTAAATGAGGCACCAGATTAGTGTTCGCGGCCACGCTCACACCGTCGGGAACCAGATCCACGATCTTCCGATAAGCGGCCCATTGGGCATTCGGCTGGAAATAGGCCAGTGGAAAACTAAAGGGGCCGAGCGGCGAACGGGTCAGAAAACTAAAAATAGCGCAACCCAACAAGACCCATTTTACCCAATGGATCTTTGCCGGCTGCGCCCCGTTGTTACGGGGCCAACGATCCTGAAGGAACTTCAATCCGTACACAACTCCGAAAAATATGCCCGGGATCAGGATAGCGTCGTAGTGGTAAAGGCTGTTGAACTGAAAAGTATAGGTGGTCAATAAGTTCTCCGCTAAACCGGGAATCAACAGCAGGAGTGTTCGCCAGTAAAGGAACGGCAGGAAGGCTACCGGCAAAAAAAGCAGGAAAAAATAAAACAGTTTTTGTTTGGTAAAGATCGTTTCTGCCAACAAATGCGGATGCGCGGAAACATTCTTTACTATTTCTCCGGGAGTATTTCCGAGATTGGCGTAACGATCGAAGCGTAAAACGCCTCCGCCGAAAGCCGGCATGAGGATCTTCACGGCAATAATAAAATAGATCAGCGCCAAAATGATCACTCCGATACCGATCTTCCGCTGTTTGGTCAGCCAAACCTTTTGTTTGTCGGCGCGCAAGAGCAGATAAATACCCACGAATAACACTGTTAAGATGGCGTCTTCTTTAACGCTAGCCGCCAATGCAAGAAAACCGATCGCCCAACCCCACCTTTCTTCTTCAATAAAATAAAAAGCCGCCAAGAGTAATGGAATGAATGAGGTGATCTCGTGAAAATCATAGGTGTTAGCCCATTGCAAAGATGGATACAAAAGGTAACTTGCGGCCACCACTAAAGATAGCCATTGGTTCTTCAATACCTTTACCGCCAACAAATAGAGCGGCCAGGCCCCCAGAGCGACAATGATCGTCTGAATTATTAATAGATAGTAGGGCGATGGGAAAATCGCGTAACCGGGGGCCAGAACCAACAACCAGGGGCTCATATGCAATCCCAAATGATTGTGAACTTGCTCCAGATTGTTTTGCATGATCCGGCCGTGGATGGTATTCCAAAAAGTCTGCACGAAAGCCGCCAAGTCCCAAGTCTGGGTTTGAAAATTATAGTGGCGGAGGCAGGTAAAAATTCCGAAAGCGGCAATGTACACGGCTATCAGGATCCAAAGGCATTGCGTTGCCGAGATTTTAATTTTCATGACATTATAACTATGTGCATAAAAAATTACTGATTGCAATTTTATTTGCCGCGGCTTTGATCAGACTGATAAATCTCGGCGGCGGCGACATTACCGGTAGCGATGAGGTCTTCTACGCCTTCCGGGCCGTCGGAATGTTGGATTTTGATAACGCTCCTCAACAAACCACGCCGCTGCAATGGCAAGATCCGAATGTTCAGTGGTGGACGCACTTGTCTTTCCATGATCATCCCCCGCTGGTCTTTTTGCTCCAGCACTGGTCAATGGGAATTTTCGGAGAAAATAATTTTGGATTCCGCTTTCCTTCGGCCGTCCTGGGGATCGTCTCCGTTTACCTCATCTACCTGATCAACAAACGACTGGCTTCCGAACGCGCCGGGTTAATTGCCGCCGCTATTGCCGCGGTAACCGTGAACTGCGTGTATATTTCCCGTCTGGGCCTTCAAGAATCTTGCGTCATCTTTTTCATACTACTAAGCTCCTATTTTTTCCTAAGGGCGCTGGACGAAAAAAAATATTTCCTCTGGACGGGCGCCGCTTTAGGGTTAGGCCTGCTCGCAAAATATAATGTTTTGGTTATGGTTCCGATCTTTATTTCTTATCTGGCGCTGTTCCGGCGAGACGTGTTCAGGAAGAAATATTTCTGGATCGGCGTTGCTATATCGTTCCTGGTGTTCAGCCCGGTCATTGTTTACAACATTATGATGTACCGCCAAACCGGCCACTTTGATTTTCAATTCTCTTACATCTTCGGCCAAGATCCGACGGTATGGAAAAGCGCTCCCGGAAAAGAAGCGATGCCGACCCTGACCGACCGGGTCCACTATTTCTTCCCTTATCTTTTCAATACCAATTCTCTAACTTTATTGCTCTTGGTCTTACCCGCGCTCTGGGTCTTATTCAAGAAACGTCTCTGGTTTCCGGTTCTGGCGATAGCCTGGATGCTGCTGCTTTTATCCAGGATCGGCCCGACTTACCGATTTCTTACAATGCTGGTCCCATTCCTGGTTATTGCCGTCGGCATATTTATAGACCGGATCTATGACCCGCTTGCGAGAAAAGGACCAGTGGTAATGCCGGTTTTAGTCGCCCTACTACTGGGCTGGGAAACTCTTTACTCCACGAATAGCCTAGTTCTTAATTACCCCATCGGTCCGCAACCAATCCTCTTTTCTCATTTGCGTTATGACAACTACAACTGGGGCTACAACGAACTGTCCGATTACCTGGACGGCGAACTAGCCGGAAAATTTCCCGCCCTAACCTTTGAGGCGCGCTACAAATTCATTGAGAAGATCCAAGATGCCTCAATTAAACTGGCGAGGGATCTGGGCTGGCGGCCGTCCCACGCTTTACTTATCTATGATGGCAATATTTCTAGTCCGGCCCAGCTGTGGATCTTCGATCGGCTACAGATCTATCACGGCTGGCCGGTAATGGAAGCCGGCGAATACCTTTCGCTGATCCGCGAGAAAAGAGAGGGCTATCTGGCGGAAGCAGGTCTGACTAGTCGCTATTTCATAACCCCCACCAGTAACATCCCCCTGAAAACAGAATCTCTGGGAGGCCGGTTGACGGAGAGCGGACGGCTACTGGAAGATCTGCTGAATCACCAAATTGGCGTCGCGCCTTCGGTGATCGTTAATAAACGGGGCGAAACCGTCTTCCGAATCTACAAGTTCTAATTTGTTATAATTATTAAACGCATGAATCCAAAACAATTTTTATTGATCGGCGGCGCGGTATTAGTGCTGATCGCGGTCCTTGGCTTCGCTGGCGTGATCGGTCCCTCTCCGGACAAAAGCGTCTTCGGAGGCAACTGGTGGTTCGATAACGGCGAAAACTGGGCGCATCTGGTCATCGGCGTAGCCGGTTTGCTGGCGGTATTTACCTTACCGGCCAATCTGCAGAAATTGCTGGTGATAGTTTTGGGTATTGTCGGGATCCTGGTCGGCCTCTGGAGCTTGGTATTAAGCACTAATTTCCTAGGCGCCAATTTGGAAAACCCGGCTGATACCATTCTACATTTAGCCGTTGGCGCCTGGGCTTTACTTGCCGCTCGCGGCAAAAAGTCTATGAGTATAAGTTAGAAGTTATGAAAAAGGATACTTCCTGGGGCGTAGAAACGGTGATCGGCCACTATCAAAAAACTCTGATCCTGCCTAACTTGATGCGACTGATGGAAATAAATAAGGGGGAGGAGATCTTAGACTTGGGTTCCGGCCCGGGATTTTTTGCCAATGAGTTCGCCAAAAAAGGCGCCAAAGTTACGGGTGTGGAACTTTCCAAAACGCTCGTCGAGGAAGCCAAACAAAAATACCCGAGCCTAAAATTCCATATCGGATCCGCGGAGAACCTGTCTTTCTTGCCGAAGGCCAGCATGGATAAAGTCGCCGCGATCTTGGCGCTGCAAAACATGGATAATCCCCACAAGGTTTTGGCCGAATGCTCAAGAGTCCTCAAGCCCGGGGGCAGTCTATACATAGTAATGACTCACCCGGCCTTCCGGGTTCTGAAGAAAAGTGAATGGGGCTGGGATGAGAAAAAGAAAGTTCAATATCGCCGTATTGACGGCTATCTTTCCGAGTCCAAGGAAAAAATAAACATGCATCCGTCTATGGGATTCGGCGATGTTCCGGAAGAATATACCGTTTCCTTCCACCGTCCCCTGCAAACCTATTTTAAACTTCTTAAAAATTCCGGCTTTGTCGTAAGCGGACTTGAAGAATGGGAATCCAACAAGCAAAGCGAGATGGGACCGCGATCAAAAGCAGAAGATACCGCTCGTAGGGAGATTCCCCTGTTTTTATTCATAGAAGCCCAAAAGTGCTAGAATTTTCTTAATGAGACTCCATAGATTTATCGGTGATTTTGACCTGTCCAAAGAATATTTGAAGATCGGCGACCGAGACTTGGTAAACCAAATAAAAAATGTCTTCCGCCTGAAAACCGGCGACGAACTTTTGCTCGGCGACGGCAAAAAGAAAGAGGCGCTGGCTTGCGTAGAAGAGATCTCTAAAGGAGTTGCGACGCTGATCATTAAGCGCACCCAGGAAAATGAAAATGAACCGGAAATATATGGAACACTGTACTGCTCGATCCTAAAAAAAGAAAATTTTGAACTGGCCACGCAGAAAGCCGTAGAAGCCGGCATATCGGAGATCGTGCCGGTGATCGGAAAACGCACCGTAAAAACGGCGATCAATGTGGCGCGGCTGGAAAAAATCGCTAAAGAAGCGGCGGAGCAGTCCGGCCGAGGGATCATCCCCAAGATTCATCAGCCGATGCCCTTTGAACAAGCCCTGCAGCACGCCGACAACAATGACTTCAATATCTTCTTCCGTCCCAGCGGTCTCCCTCTGTCTAAAATAAATATCCAGACCAGAAAGGTTGGCGTTTTCATTGGTCCGGAAGGTGGCTGGGACGACAGTGAAACCGAAGCGGCCGAAAAAAGAAAATTCGCGATGGCCACCTTGGGAAAATTGATCTTACGCGCCGAAACTGCCGCCGCCGTTGCTGTCTATCTGGTAGAAAATTACCAACAAAACAAAGTTTAACCATGATCACTTCTGAAGAATTTTCAAAAATAGAACTAAAAGTGGCGAAGATCCTTTCCGCCGAACGGGTGGAGGGATCGGATAAACTTTTAAAGCTGCGACTCGACGCCGGAGATAAAGACGAAGCCGGAGCCGAAAAACCGCGCCAGATCGTAGCCGGTATCGGGAAAGTTTATGATCCGGATACTCTAGCCGGGCGGGAAATAATTATCGTAGCTAACCTTGAACCGCGCGCGCTGATGGGCATAGAAAGTCAGGGCATGCTGCTGGCGGCCAGGAATGAAGACGGTCCGATTATATTAATGCCGGAAAAAGAAGTTCCTTCCGGCTCCCGGGTCGGGTAAAGTTGGACATACTTCATACTTAATACTGGATACCTTATACTCAAGGAATGCATCACTATATTTGTCTGGGCGGCTGCGAGGGGGTTTCGGAAAAAGAAGGCAAATGTCAGGACCCAAAATGTCCGGATTATCAAAAAGAATTGAAACATTGCGACTGCGTAGATGGAAAACACGAAGGAACCTTTCAGGAAAAGAAAAAAGAGGATCAGCGCTGATCCTCTTTTGATTAAGACACTTTCTCCTCCGGGAATCGGAAAAGCGAAATGACCCGTTCGCTCTTGAGCTTTTCTCGCGTCTCGGCCGTTATTAAGATCGCAAACTTGGGATTAAGCAGATCATGCGCTCCCGGGATCAGGCGACGCCTGAGCGCGGAAATGATCAATCCCCGCTCCGGAGCCTCCAACGTAATCTTCGCCAGAGCCAGAGCAAAAGGATAATCGATCGGTAAAAGATTGTTCAACTCCGCGACAAGCCGGAAAAACAAAAGATCCTGCTCGGAAGCTTCAAACGGCGGCCTGGTGATACGGAGAAGAGCAAATAAATTATTTAATGCCTCCTTCCAGATCGGCATTACTTCCCGACAAAACTCCTTTACCGTACCCGGTCCTTCCTTGGCTCCCAAGATCCCCATTCGTTCCAATGAGCCGGGGCCGGAGAGAAGCAGGAACTCTTCGAACAAGCGCTTGCTACGGTCGGTAGCTGCCGCCATTGCTGGCTCCTTTTAAAGTACTCTGCCCCCAGCATGCAACGCGGATATTTTTAAATCAAGTCGGTTGCGGTAAAATTATCAAATGCCACTCATCGGCGCCCACGTATCTGCCGGCGGCGGACTCTATAATTGCTTCTCCAACGCCAAAAATATCGGCGCGCAAGCGATCCAAATTTTCGGGTCTTCACCGCAGCAATGGCTGACGCAAACTCTGAAACCGGAAGCGTTGGCAAAGTTTCTCCAAGAAAGAACAAAAGCCGGTTCCCCGGCGGTATATCTCCACGCCGGTTATCTGGCTAATTTAGCCAGTCCGAAACCGGACATTCGCCAAAAATCCATAAAAAGCCTGGCCGAACATTACCGGATCGCCCAGAAACTGGAAGCGGAGGGATTGATATTTCATCTCGGCTCATCCGGAGACGGGGGCTTTGCGGCCGGTATGAAAAACTTGGTCAGCGGCATCCGGGAAGTGCTGGAAGAGGTTCCCGGCCCGGCCCGATTGATATTGGAGAACAGCGCCGGTGGCGGAAATAAACTCGGCTCTCAACTAGAAGAGTTGGCCGCGATCTTTACCGGCGTTGATTCTCAACGCGCGAAATTCTGCTTTGATACTGCCCACGCTTTCGAGGCGGGCCTGCTTGAATATAAGAGTCCGGCAGAGGTAAAAAAATTCTTTGACGTCTGGGACAAACAGATCGGCCTGGATAACCTTGAGGTGCTGCACGCTAATGATTCAAAAACTATTTTTAATTCCCGCCACGATCGACATGAAAATATCGGAATGGGCTATATCGGCAAAAAGGGTTTTATTAATCTCGCTAAAGAAAAAAGACTGCATAATAAAATCTGGCTTCTAGAAGTTCCTGGTCTAGACGACCGGGGTCCTGACCAGGCCAATGTTAAAACTTTGGCTTCTTATTTTTAACTGGTATAATTTAAGCAATGAAAAAACTTTTAGTCGCCACCCAAAATCCCGGGAAAGTCCTGGAATATAAAGAACTCCTGAAAGATCTGCCGATCGAGGTCGTAACACTCCAAGATCTGGGTATTACCCAGGAAGCCCCGGAAGATGCTCCAACTTTTGAAGAGAACGCGAAACTGAAAGTGGAGTTCTATTCTAAATTCGTAGATTTCCCGACCATCGCCGAAGATTCCGGCCTGGAGATAGATTATCTGAATGGCGAACCGGGCGTTAAGTCCCGCCGCTGGCCCGGTCATCGCGCGACCGACGATGAATTAGTGAAATTGATCACTGAAAAAATGCAGGGCGTGCCGAAAGAAAAACGCGGCGCTCAATTCCGCGTAGTAATGGCGCTAAAAATTCCCGCCAAAGAGGTGGCCATCGCCGAAGGTGTCATGCGCGGCTTTATCACCGACAAACCGATCGAAACCGTGATCACCGGCTTCCCGTATCGTTCAATGTTCTTTGTGCCGCAGCTTGGAAAGGTGCTGGGCGAAATGACCATGAATGAAGAGGCGAGGATCGGCCACCGTAAACAAGCCCTGGAGAAACTTTTGCCTTTACTGCTTTAGGAGTTCGCCCCGCCGGCGGCGGGGTTTGTGGACAACTGTAGTTGAACGTAAGGACGTCATTTATTATAATTAATGTAAAGTATTATGGATTCCCCAACCGAACCTTCCGGACATAAAAATATTATCGGCGCGATCTTGATCTTGGCCGGCATCGCCGCCGCTCTTTATCATTGGATTTATCAACCCATCGTCGCCCCCAAAACCGCTCCGGCTCCGGTCACTTCTAAATCGGTTGCGCCTCCGCCAGCCGGCGGACCGGCTCCCGCCACCTCCCACCAGACCACGCCCCCTCCGGCGCCGACTACCCAAGCATTCACATCTAA
The DNA here is from genome assembly GCA_964503795.1 of uncultured Candidatus Saccharibacteria bacterium. GTDB lineage: Bacteria > Patescibacteriota > Minisyncoccia > UBA6257 > WO2-44-18 > JAUSKF01. Next base: position 36,339 of record CAZDBT010000002.1, on the reverse strand, counting down.
TATTTTGGTTTCTATCCGGGGTTTTGCTTTCGTTTCCGCGACCACCCCGGTAAAAGTTGGCACCAAGATCACTTGGACCAATTTTGACACCGCCGGACACACGGTCACCAGCGACACCGGGATATTTACCAGCAATATATTAAGTCAAGGCAAAAGCTTTGAATATATTTTTAATAAACCAGGCACTTATCCCTATCACTGTACCCTGCATCCGAACATGAAAGGCGAGATCGTCGTCTCGCAATAGCATCAAAAGATCGCCTTACCGGCGATCTTTTGTTAGAATCAATCTATGAAAAAATACTGGCTCTTATTGGCTGTGTTAGCGATCCTGGCTATCGCGTTGATCAGTTTTTTATTAATTCCTAAAACCAGCGCGCCAAAAGGCGTATCGGAAAAAGGAGACCTGATCCACGTCACCAGTCCCACTACCGGCCAAGTCATCAAAAGTCCGATAATTATTACCGGTGAAGCCCGGGGTAATTGGTATTTTGAGGCATCCTTCCCGGTCCGGATCCTGGACGCGAATAATAAAGTATTGGCCGCTAAACCAGCCCAAGCCCTAAGTGATTGGATGACGACCGACTTTGTCCCATTTTCTGTGAAGCTGGAATTTATCGCTCCGACCACCGACACCGGCTTCCTGGTGCTGGCGAAAGACAATCCTTCCGGATTACCCGAACACGACGACGAATTCCGCATACCCATTCGGTTCCGATAAGCACGGCGGGAGATGCTATAATTAAGTTCGTGGATCTAAAAAAAGAAATTCAATCTTTCTTGAAGGGCGAGGTTTTGGATGACAGCGCCACGATCGAAAAATACAGCCGCGACGCCAGTTTGTTCGTAGTAAAACCGGCAATAGTGACCGCGCCAAAAGATGCCGGAGATATTAAGAATTTGGTGAAGTTTGTGGCAAAGAACAAGAAAGCTAAGCTCTCCCTCACTCCCCGATCCGGCGGCACCTGCATGACCGGCGGTCCGTTGACCGAATCAATAGTAGTGGACATCAACCGGCATCTCGATCAAATAAAAGAAGTCGGCAATGGCTACGCTATCACCGAGCCGGGTGTTTTTTACCGCGATTTTGAAAAAGCCACCCTAGCCAAAGGCTGGCTGATGCCTTCCTACCCGGCCTCTCGGGAAATTTGCACCGTTGGCGGAATGGTTGGCAATAATGCCGGAGGAGAAAAAAGTCTGGTATACGGAAAAACGGAAAGGTATGTCGAAAGGTTGAAAGTGGTTCTGCGGGACGGTAATGAGTATGTCATCGAACCGCTTGCCGGCGCGGAGCTGAAAAAGAAACTGGCGTCAAAGTCCTTTGAGGGAAAACTATATAAACAGATCTTTGAGCTAGTGAATAAAAATTATGAGCTCTTGCAAGCCGCCAAGCCAAAAGTTTCTAAAAACTCCTCCGGCTACTACCTTTGGAACGTCTGGGACAAAAAAACTTTCGATCTGACCAAGCTCTTCGTCGGCTCGCAGGGCACGCTGGGAATAACGACGGAAATTAAATTCCGCCTGATTAAGCCAAAAGCCCACACGAAAATGCTCGCGATCTTTCTCAAAGACCTGGCGCCGCTTGCCAGGATCATTGGCGCCGTACTGGCCTTTAAACCGGAAAGCTTTGAATCCTACGACGACAACACCTTAAAACTGGCGATACGCTACCTGCCGGAATTCCTGAAACTGCTCAAAACCAATCCCCTGTCGCTCGCTTGGCAATTTCTTCCGGAATTCTGGACCGCGCTCACCGGCGGTATTCCCAAACTGATCTTGATCGCCGAATTCGCCGGCGATTCAGAGGCAGAAGTGGGACAGCGCGTCTTAAATGCCCAAATGGCGATAAAAGAATTCAAAGTCCGATCTCGTATAACCCATAATGACCAGGAATCCAAAAAATACTGGGTGATCCGCCGCGAAAGCTTCAACTTGCTGCGCCATCATATCAAAGACAAGCATACCGCCCCATTCATTGACGATATGACCGTCCGCCCGGACCAGTTGCCGGATTTCCTTCCGAAATTAAATGCCATTATGAGCGAATACAAACTGGACTATACGGTTGCCGGCCATGTTGGCGACGGCAATTTCCATATTATTCCTCTGATGAATCTGGCTGATCCGGAATCCAGAAAGATCATTCCGGAGCTTTCCCAAAAAGTTTATAAGCTGGTCTTTGAATTTCACGGCTCGATGAGCGGCGAACATAACGACGGCCTCATCCGCACTCCATTTTTGGAACAGATGTACGGTAAGAAAGTGTATGCCTTATTTGAAAAAACCAAAAAGATCTTTGATCCAAATAATATCTTCAATCCGGGCAAAAAAGTCGGAGCCAGTATACAATATTCTATGGGGCACTTAGCAAAAAAATAATATGGAGCTATTAGAAAGAATTGATCAGCAAATAATTTCCAAGATCAGGGCGATCTTCCCGGCTTTTTCCCGCTTCGCCCTTTTTGTGGTCTTTTTTGGATTTGGCATCTTAAAACTCTTTGACGCCAGCCCGGCCAACCCGCTTGTTGAAGATCTGCTTCACAAAACTCTGCCCTTCATCGGATTTCATGAATTCATTATCGGTCTGGGGATCGTTGAGATGCTGATCGGAATAACTTTCGTTATCCCGCATCTGGAACGGCTGGCGATCCTGTTGCTGGTTCCCCATATGATCACCACGGTCATGCCGTTATTCCTACTTCCGCAGATCGCCTGGAATCCCTTTCCTGTTCCGACCTTAGAAGGTCAATATATGATCAAGAATTTAGTGATCATTGCTCTAGCTATGGGAATCGCCAGCCAACTCAAACCTTGGCATTTTAAGAAAAAGACCCTGTAATTTTCCTGGTTTTGTGTTATAGTGTAGGGAATGGAAACAAAAACCTCGCCCAAAGACGTTTTCCTGCATCTGCTCTCAATCATCGCTTTGTACACCAGCGGCATCGCTTTTTTGGTACTGATTTTTCAATATATCAACGTTTTACTGCCAGACGCGGTAGCCGGTAACGATTATTATTCTTTCCAATCGGCAATGACCGCCATCCGCTGGTCTATCTCTTCCCTGATAATCGTTTTTCCGGTTTATATCTTCAGCGTCTGGTTTCTCAACAAAAACTACACCAAAACTCCCGCCAAACGAAAGCTCTGGATCCGTAAATGGCTGGTCTACTTCACCCTGTTTGCCGCTTCTTTGATCATCATCGGGGATCTGGTGACTTTGATAAATAACCTTCTGAACGGCGAACTGACTCTTCGGTTCCTGCTGAAAGTTCTATCGGTATTCTTTGTCGCCGGAAATGTTTTCTACTATTACCTTTGGGAACTAAGGCATCATAAAACCGACTAACGAACATAAACATATGAAATATTACGCTTACACTATCATCGCCGTCGTAACCGCCTCAATTATTGCCGGATTCTTCATCGTTGGTTCGCCGAACTACGCCCGACTCCTGCAGCAGGACGGTCAGCGGATCTCCGACCTGCAGATGATCCAATCGGAGATCCTTAATTTTTGGATCAATAAGGCGAGGCTACCAAAGATGCTTTCGGAGCTGAACGACAGCATCCGAGGCGTTACTATTCCAAAAGATCCGACCACCGGAGTCGCCTACACCTATACCGTCACCGGCCCGGAAAGTTTTCAGCTTTGCGCTTTATTCGCTAAACCCAGCTTGAACTCTCCCAGTGTTCTAGGGAAGCCGGTGCCGGCTATGCCCGCTTCTTATTCTGTGCCTTATGGCCAAGAAAATTGGCAGCACGATGCCGGGCAGGTCTGTTTTGATCGTAAGATAGACAAAGAACTCTATCGACCTGTCCCCGTAAAGAAATAGTCCCCAGCTCAACCCGCCCCGCGATACGGGGCGGGTTTTGTGTTAAAATAAAACCTATGAACAACAAACAAGATGGTCATCATAAAGCAGAGAAGAAAATTCTAGTCCCGGCAAAGGAACTTCCGATCCACATCCATCCGAAAGATTGGCGCCATTCTTTCCACTGGAGAATTTTTCGCATCATGGCGGAATTCGTTGACGGCTTTCAATTCCTAGCCGATCTGAAGAGGACGGTTACCTTTTTTGGCTCTGCTCGTCTCAATGAGGGCAATCATTGGTATGAAGTGGCTCGTAAACTCGGCAAAATGCTCGCTAAGGCCAAATTTGGCGTAATTACCGGCGGCGGACCGGGCATAATGGAGGCCGGTAACCGCGGCGCCTATGAGGGCAAGGGCGACTCCATCGGTATCAACATCCAACTCCCCTTCGAACAACGCATCAACGAATTTGTAACTCAAGGCCACGGCTTTTATTATTTCTTCACCAGAAAAGTAATGCTTTCTTTTGCTTCCCAGGCCTATGTTTACTTCCCGGGTGGATTCGGAACTCTGGACGAACTTTTCGAGATCCTGACCCTGGTGCAAACCAAAAAGATCTATGACAAGATCCCGATAATTCTGGTAGGAAAAGAGTTTTGGGGAGATGTGGACAAGTGGATGCGCGAAAAACTCCTTCTCCAGCATAAAACGATCGACGCCGAAGATCTGGAACTCTACACGATCGTTGACACCGCGGAAGAAGCAATGGCGATCATCAAGAAATCCCAACCCCGAGAAGAATTCTAGGATAAAAAAGCCGCCCCAACTGGGGGCGGCTTTGTTTTATTTCTTCTCTTCGCCCTTGTACCCTTCCGATCCATCGTAACGCTTTTCGGCCTCTTCGCCACCCAACTCAACTTCATACTTCTGCCACTCCTTGGCCCCGCTCATCGCCTGCGAATCACCCATTGGGTGACTACGCTGACGTTCGTGGAGTTTCCAGAGCGCTTCCGCTCCGTTCTTCTTCATATCGGCGAAGGTGTTCCAGGTAGCTTCAGCGTCTGCCCGAGCCGCAAGAATGGTATGCCATATTACACTGAAGCCATTGCCGTTGTCGTAGAGCTCTTCGTAGGTCGGCGGCCGATCGTTGTACTTTTCCTTGTAGTATTTCACCCAGTCCTTATTTGGGGAATAATTGATCCCCAGAATGATCTCCGGATCAAATTTCCTCATCTCCGTAACCCAGCGTTCGATTTGCTCCCGACCGATCATGGCATCGGCCCAAAGCACCGACGGCCTAAGACCACCAGACTCAACGCTCATATATCGCTTAGCGCGATCAAGCGCGTTGTCGATCCCACCTTCAAATGCCGTCAAAGCATCAGTACGCACCATCAAGCGCATAGAGCTGTTCAGCGCCTTAGTGGTAGCCAGCCAAGATCTGATCTTTGCTACCATCACTTTTGGATCCACGCAAAGCTTCCCAACCATATTGCCGCACCGACGCGTAGCGCTCTCATCCTGATCTTCTAGGTGAGCAAGGGCAACGCCCATATAATGAAACTCCTGGACGGTTCTGGTTAGCGATACGGAACCGCCGAACCCGGTTTCCGCGTCAAAAATGACGGGCAACGGACTGGCATTCCGGATGATATGCTTTCCGATCAGGCAGATCTCGGTGCGATCGTGAAGACCCATATCGGGTTCGCCCCAGAGCATCGCGCTGATCGACCAACCGCCGCCATAAACGGCATTGAATCCGAGTTCTCTGGCAGTGCGAGCTCCTCGTCCGTGGTAAACCCCGGGAGCGATGATCAAACCGTCACGCTTCAAAGTTGCTTCAAAAACGTCGCCGGGTCTTTCCAGTAGAGGATTGATGGGAACCTTGGTTACTTTTTCCTTGTCGGACATTACGATCTCCTTAAGAGGAACTAAGAGCTAGTCTAAATCTTTTTTTCCTTTAAATCAAACAAAAAAAGTCCCCTTTCGGGGACTTGGAAATATTAATGTCAGTTTCCGGCGGCAACCAGTTGGTCGTAGGCCGCCAACGTCAGGAACTCCGGACACTCGTCGGCAAAGATCATCTCGCGGAATAGCTTTTCGGCCACTTCATACTGGCCGCCCTTCAGATCGGTCATCGCCGATTCGATCATCCAGTCCATGGTGGCGTCATCTAGTTTCAGGTGACCGTCCAAAATGATCGAACGCATCTCCGCTTGGTGCTTGCGCCACTGCCAGAGCTGCACACGAGAAATCTCTGCGGTCGCCGCATCCTCCATCAGGTTGTTCAACTGGACACAGCCGACGCCCCGTAGCCAGGATTCCAGATACTGGATGCCGACGCGGATGTTGTGATGAACGCCATCATCAGTGATCTCTCCGCCGGGAACACGAAGCAGATCTTCCGCGGTGACGTGAACGTCTTCGCGCAATACCTGCAGCTGGTTCGGCCCAGGCATTCCCAGATCGAAGATCTCTTTTGCGACTTCCACCAGATCGGGGTGCGCTACCCAGGTGCCGTCGTGTCCAGCTTGCACCTCCCGGGCTTTGTCCGCCTTCACCTTTAGCATGGCTTCATCGTTCGCCACCGGATCTTTTTTGTTGGGGATCTGGGCCGCCATACCACCCATCGCGTGAGCTCCCCGCTTGTGACAGGTCTGGATCAGGAGCTGAACGTAGGCCGCGAGAAATCCTTTGTCCATCGTCAGCTGCCCGCGTTCGGGCAAGACAAACCGCGCGTGTTTGCACAGCTTCTTGATGTAGCTGAAGATGTAGTCCCAGCGGCCGCAATTCAGGCCTGCGGAATGATGGCGGAGTTCATAAAGGATCTCATCCATCTCAAAAGCGGCGAGGATCGTTTCGATCAACACTGTCGCCCGGATGCTTCCGGTGGGAAGTTTGAACCAGGTTTCCGCGAAGTCAAATACATCCTTCCATAGCCGCGCCTCGTGTCGGCTTTCCATCTTCGGAAGATACACGTACACCCCTGTGCCTCTTTCCATAAGCGCCTTGGCGTTATGGAAAAAGTACATCCCGAAGTCAAACAAGCTCGCCGAGATCGAGGTCTCACCCAGGAGGACGTGCCTCTCATCAAGATGCCAGCCTCGCGGACGGAAGAAAAGCACGGCGGTTTTTTCGTTCAACCGGTACTGTTTCCCGTCCTTATCAAAATCTATCTGTCTCCGAATGAGATCAAAAAGATTGCACTGTCCGGCGATGACGCCTCCTTTGGTCGGTGTTACAGAGTCTTCAGCGTCCGCCATATAGCAACTGGCGCCGGAATTTGCGGCTCGGACCACCATGCCCCTCTGATCTGCCGGCCCGGTGATCTCTACCCGACGGTCCTGCAGATCAGCCGGCGCCGGATCGATCTTCCAATTCCCATCGCGGATCCACTTGGTCTCCGCGATGAAATTGGGCAAGACTCCTTTATCGAGATCTTTCTTGCGCCACTGACGTTGTCTCAAAAGTTCTAACCGTCTGCCTCCAAAGTTTCGCGCCAGTTTTTCCACGAAATCCAAAGCTTCCGTAGTGAGAATTTTTTCTTCGCCGGCAACCTTGGGACCAACAACCTGAATACCGGGCATGTCTATCTCCTTTTCAACGGACCGCCGATAAGCTTACTCTTTTGAGACTATTTTTTCAACAAAAAAGCCGCCTTTTTCAAGGCGGCCTATTTTAAATCTCACAGACTCCTCCGGCGCAGGCCAATTCCTTCGCGCCCTTCGTTTCATCGTCCTGTTCATAAAGAACGATGTTGGCAAAATCAATGTCGGGAAGTTGAGCCTTCAGTTCCAGATACTTCTGCTCGGCAGTTTTCACCACCTTAATTTCTCCGGTCTTTTCGTCCTTCACCACGTCATCCGCGATCTCTTCATACGGAGCCTGATCGTAGATACTCTGTTCGGCGTAAAAAGTCAGTCCGCCGATCATATCCCAGTTCTTCCGAACCCAGTGAAGAGTATCAATCCACTCCTCCGGTTTCACATAGATCGTGGCGGAAGGATTGTGTTCGGTGTAGTTGGTCTTGAGCATCTTCCAGTAGTCCAACTGCTCGACGACGTTCTTGTCATGCCGGGTGATCGCGTTATCTGGCGCCTTCACGGCAAAAGATATGACGTAGTTAGCCATTGCTCCCGCGCTCTGATAGACGTCGGGTTCGTACGGATATTTCTGTTCCTTGAGCATCTCAAACAGTGGATCGGTGGCGGAAAGACGAGTGCGCCGAATGTAGTACTTGGCGTAACGGGTGTGCAACCCGGAGGCGGCATTAACCAGCTGCGACACCGTACCCGACGGCTTAACGCAAGTGATCGCGGTAGACTGGTTGATACCAAAACGCTTGGCATACTCCTTGTTCACCTCGATCGCCAGTCCACGAAGCTTCTTCAAAACTTCCGGATCGCGCACAACCGGGCAATCCCACTGGCCGGTCAACGAAACGCCGAGCAGACGCTCCTCCTCGCAATTCTCCTGCCATTTCGGCGAAAGATATGGGAAGTACGTGAGCGTGGATTGATAGGTTCCAAGGATGGTAGCAAGACGGACCTTTTCTAGCAAAGTCTCCAGTGTATCTTCCGCGCGGCAAATCACCTCCGTCAGATTGCAGAACTGCTTTGACTTCAGCACGATTTCTCCGCAGGGATTGGTGCCACTGGTAGAAGCATCCCTTCCAAAAACTTTCCAGCGCCTCTCCGGCAGCTGGTTCTTAAGGCCAGCCCTATTGAAGATCCCTCGTTCGCCGGTCCCGCCTTCCACTAACTGCGCCCACTCACGCATGAGCTTGGGAATGGTCGGCCTATCGCGGTAAGCAACGGAATTATTCGCCATATGGCGATGCTTTTCGTCTCGCTCCCAGAAACGTTTATCTTTGGCCAAACGCATTTCCAAGTCATCAAGATTAGAGAGGGAAAGCATCGCGCTGCGACGCACGCCACCCATTTCCACGATCTCACCGATCTTGCAGGTAATGTCGTGAACGTCGATCGGCCGAAGGCGAAACCCCTGACAATCCAACACCTTCATGCGAGCAAACTCGATCAGAGCCTTCAGCGGACCCGGGCCGGAACTTCTCCCGCCCATAGTGTGCAATCTGGCCCCGGCCGGACGCAGCTTGGAATAATCAACTTCCACGTCTCGCCCGTTATACCAATGCCTCATGCAAGCCACAAAAGCGTCCGCCCAGCCCTCTTTGCTATCCTCAATCGCGATCTTTTCTTTCGGCTCGGCGATTTGCTCTTTGATCTGCGGAAGTTTTTCAACGGTTTGCCTTTCCACCGAAAAACCGACGCCGGTTCCGCACATGGAGAGATACATGATCTCCCCGAAATCCTGCAGATCCGAAATCGCGATAAATGAGCAGTTGTAGCCAGTGACGTTGGTGGCGGTGGCAGCTTTGCCGGCACTCCACATCAGACGCATGGAAGGCATTACCCGCATGTTCAAAATCGCATTCTGAATTTCGGCGTACTCCTGATCGGTCAGTTTATCGTTAAGCTTCGATTTCATAAAATCGGCGTAACGCTGAACGCTTTCGATCCAAGTCTCGCGTCGCCCCTCGTCTTCTTTCCAACGGGAGTATCGGCTGTAAAAAACATATTCGCTGAACGAATCAGAAAAGAATTTCTTACTCTGCGCGACCAGTTCTTTCACTCGCTCGGGAACTTCTTTCTTCTTTTCCCGGACCTCAGCACGCTTTTCTCGGTAAAGGATGTAGGCACGGCAAGTTTCAAACAATCCCATCACCGCTAGAGCTCTTTCCACGTAGTTCTGAATTGTTTCAATATCCAGAACATCCTTCGTAGAATGCTCCTTTTTCAATGCCTTGAGAACTTTGTCGGAAACCCGATCCGCATCCTTCTCACTTCCCTCTTTGGTAACGCTCAACGCCTTAAAGATAGCGCTGGTGATGCGGCTCTGGTCGAATTCAACGATAGATCCATCCCGTTTGCGAACTTTGGTGAACATCGTGGTTTCTTTTTTCATTCCTTGCTCCTTTCGAGATACGATTTTCTAAGAACTAATTACGAATTATAGACTAGTCCTAGAAACGAAGCAAAGAATGAATTTTTATACTTCAAGTTTACCGCCGCTTTCCAAAAATGCAGAAGTGGATAAGTATAGAGTGGTATGCGGATCAACAAATATCTAGCGTCTCAAAAATTAGCCAGCCGCCGCGAGGCGGACAGATTGATCTCCGACAAAAAAGTGCTCATCAACGACCGAGTAGCGGTTTTGGGCGACCAGGTTTCGGAAAAAGACGTGGTGAAGATCAGGGAAAGGAAGGGAAAGGAAGAACTTCCCAAGTTAACCGTCGCCCTGAATAAACCCCGCGGTCTTATTTCGGCCATCAATGAAAAAGGGGGAGAAACTATCTTTGATTATCTGCCTCAATATAAGCATCTCAATGCGGTTGGTCGGTTGGATAAAGAAAGCGAGGGGCTGATCCTGCTCTCTAATGATGGCGTGCTCACCGCTACTATCACCAGCGACAAGCATTTGGTTGAAAAAGAGTACGAAGTTCAGGTCTGGGAAAAAATTCAGCCCTTGAGCCTGCGCCGATTAGCCGAAGGCGTGGATCTGGACGGTCAAAAAACTTTGCCGGCCAAAGTAGAACAGCTTAGCGACACCTCTTTTTCCATAATTTTGAAAGAAGGCCGTAAACATCAGATCCGCCGGATGGCCGCCGAAGTTCATCTGACGATTAAAAATCTTAAAAGGATCCGCGTTGGCCGCATAACTCTGAAGGGCATAGAAAAGCCCGGGGAATACCGGGAACTGAAACCGGAAGAGGTGGCAAAACTGAAGATTTGATTTTCCTCCAAAATTGACTAAACTAGTCTTATTATACGCCGCGGTAGCTCAGTGGTAGAGCGCAGCCCTGAAGAGGCTGGCGTCGGGGGTTCAATTCCCTCCCGCGGCACAATTGGCTCAAACAGCTCTCTCGCATCACCAGAGCTCTTTTTGGCCAGCGCCAAAAATGCTCTTTACTCTCGCCCCGCCGGCTGCGCGTAGCGCAGACCTGGCCCAGCGGGGCTCCGAGATATGCTGCTCAAGAACTGTTCTCGCTGTTGGACTATATAATTTAACTCCTATTCTCTCCCGCGGCACAAACAAAAAACAAGGCTTTAGCCTTGTTTTATTTTCCCCGATAAATAATGAATTTCTGGGCGCAGATGATGCTCACCATCACTAAGGCAAACGCGTTGACCCAGATCAGAAACGGATCCTTGGTTGTTACTCCACGTCCCAACCAAAACAAATGACTAGTCAGAGGCCAGGCGGCATAAAAAGCGGTCAGGCCGACTCGTTTCTCGCGATAGTGCTTAATTATTTGAGTTGGCGAACCAACCGAAAAGAAAATGAAAGTAGAAACACACGCCAGCCAGCCGAAAACAGTGGCAACGCTCATCCGGTCTCCTTATTTTCGCAAAATCCGAAGTTAGAAGTTCTGCCCGTAGTATAACTATTTATCGCTCGTTCGCAATCCTCTCGCGGATCTCCTCCAAAAGTTTATACATAAAAGAGAGATTATGGATGGTAACCAGGATCGGGCCAAGCATTTCGTTGGCATGGAAAAGATGGGAAATGTAGGCGCGGGAATAATTAGCGCAAGTGTAGCAGCCGCAATCGTTTTCTATCGGTTTTTTATCTTCGGAATACCGGCCGGATTTAGCGTTGAAAAGTTTATTGCCGCGGATCAAAGCGCTGCCGGCGCGGCCCAACCGGGTCGGAACAACACAATCAAAAGTATCTATCCCCCGCTTCACCGCTTCCCAAATATCCTTTTCCGAACCGATGCCAAGCAAATGCTTCGGTTTGTCTTCCGGTAAAAACGGGATCGTCCAATCCAAAACCTCCTTCATTTCTTTTTCGCCAAAAGCGCCACCGATACCGAAACCATCAAAATCCATCGCCCCGATCGCCTTGGCGCTTTTTATTCGCAAATCTTTATAAATCCCACCTTGAACTATGCCAAACAGGGCTTGATTCTTGCCCTTAAAAACTTTCAGGCAACGCCTGGCCCAACTGTGTGTGCGAGTCAGAGATTTCTCGGTGTATGCGTGATCGTGCTTCGGCGAAGTGCATTCATCAAAAGCGAAAATAATATCGGCGCCCAAATTTTCCTGTATCTGGATGGACTTCTCCGGGGTCAAAAAATGTTTGGAGCCGTCCAGATGCGAACGGAACTCCACGCCGTCGTCGGTAATTTTCACAAAACTTTTCCCGGATTTCAGAGGCGTCACTTGCTCGCCTTCGGCGTTCGCTACTTTTCCTACGCCGTGCTGGATGGCGGCTCCCAAACTAAAGACCTGAAAACCGCCGCTGTCGGTCCAGATCGGACCGTTCCATTTCATAAATTTATGCAAACCGCCCATTTTCTTGACCGTCAGATCCCCCGGCCGCAAATAAAGATGATAGGTGTTGCACAGCAATGACTCAAAACCGACCGACTTCAGCTGATCAACGGTCAGACCTTTGATGGCGGCCTGCGTAGCCACGGGAACAAAAGCCGGCGTATGGATAACGCCGTGCTTCGTTTTAATTATCCCAAGCCTTGCTCGGCTTTTCTTGGACTTCTTTAGTATTTTAAATTTCATCCTAGTCGCTAATCGCTAGTGGCTAGTCGCTATTTAAGCCCTGACTACTTTATAGGGTTTCTTGGTCAGATCCACTATCTTGGAACCCTTCTTCTTATTATTGATGCCGGCGTGAATAACAGCATCGATCATTTCGGCAGCTTTCTTGAACATCTCTTTGTATTGCGCCGGATCGCGTAACGGATCCTTTCCGGAAAGATTCGCGCTGGTCGCCACGATCGGTTTATCAAAGTAGCGGAAAAGTTCTTTGATCCAACGATGCTTAGCGATCCGGAAAGCCGCGGTGTGTTTTACTGCCGCCAGCGGAGAAAGATTCTTTGCTTTCAGAATGAAAGTGATGGGTTGCTTGGATTTGGTCATTACTTTCTTCTGCTCCGGAGTGAAGTGGGCATAATCCGCCAACATCTTGAAATCCTTAACTAAAATAGGGAAAGCCTTGCCGATCGCGCGGCTTTTGATCTGGTAGATCTTCAAAAGCGCCTGCGGATTAGTAGCGTCACAACCCAACCCATAAAGGGTTTCGGTCGGAAATATCATAACACCGCCGGCGTTGAGGATCTGGGTAACTTCTTGGGGTTTTGGGCTGTTTTTATGCATAATTTAAGCTAATAACAGTGATTATACAGAAAAACCTCCCTCATGTCAAATTCTAAGCGAGAAAGAGACTTGAACGGTGGTCCCAATGGGATTCGAACCCATGTTTTGCGGATGAGAACCGCATGTCCTGACCAACTAGACGATGAGACCGACTGGCCTATACTATAACATTTTTTTGAATTCTTCAACCAACGGAACCTTGTCCGGATCGGCGCCATACGCCTCCGCCAAATAATAGGCCGTCCAATCAGCTAAAAGAGTGCTGGAAAATATCTTTTCCCAAACATTTGAGCCGCCCAGATCAATTTCTTCAACCGGCAATCCCCTGTCCCGATACAGCTTGGCGGTCACTTCCATCCTTTTACTGATCCGCGGATGATCTTCCGGATCACGCAGGAAAATAAAATGAAATTTTTCAGAAAGCGACTTAGCTGTGGGAGTGGAATCAAAACCGGTCATTTCATTGTGATTTAATTCCGGAAAACGATTGGCAAAAGCCGGGATCTTTGCGGTTTCATTGAATTTTATTTTCCAGTTGTAAGCAATGGGTAGATTAGCCCGTGAAGAATAAATTACCGGAAGTTTACCGGTTAATTTTCCGGCCAATTTTTTTCCGGCTAGCTCAAAAGGCTTTACGTTGAGTTTTGTCAGTGTCGCAACTTCCTGCAGCGCTTCATCCATTCCCAGTAAGGCCAAGATGGCTTTCAAGCTGAATCCGGTCGCCATTCTTGGCTGGATCCCATCAGCGGGAAGTTCCACATATGGCAGGCCTAATTCTTTCGCTTTTTCCAGTAACTTTCCTCCTGCCGCCACTACCGCAACAGCTAAACCAAACTCAATTGCCGTATCCAGGGCATTGAGAGTTTCTTCCGTGTTTCCGGAGTAAGAGCTGGCGATCACTAAGGTCCGGCTTAGATCCACTTCGGCGATTTCCGGCAAACCGTAATCACGGTGCACGGTCAGATCCAGCAACGGATTCCAGACTTTCATCAGATCACCCGCCAAGCTGGAGCCGCCCATTCCGGCCACCACGAACTTGCTGTATTGGTGCAACAGGTCCTCATTTTCTATTTTCGGCTCCCAGGCAAACTGCTTGGGAAAATTTCTAATAGCGTCATCCATTGTTGTAATTATAACACCTCTATAATTATTGCTATAATAACAACGATGTCTTTAGACTTTAAAAAGATAATTTATGGGCTGCTGCCGCTGGTTTTGATAGTCAGCTTTGCGCTTTTCATTCATATGCGGCTGACCGGAATTGCCGATGCCGACAGCTTTTATCACATCCGCCATGCCTGGATCTACCGGACCACCGGCCTGTTCCGAACCGCTTTCCCCTGGACGCAGTATTCGGCGATCAACCAATATTCCGCCGATCTTTGGTACGGCTTCCACGCGCTGATCCTGCCATTCACTTTCTTCTCTGACCTGGCCGCCGGAATTCAGTGGGGCGCTTTTGCTATCACCGTCATCGCCTCAACGCTTTTTTTTATTTCTCTATTGAAACTAAAAATACGCTGGCCACTGCTCTGGCTCGGTGTTTTTCTATTAGCTTCGGCCGACCTGCTTTACCGTATTACTATGTTGCGTCCGCACCCTCTATCGCTGGGATTAAGCATGCTTTTATTCGCCTATCTGGCCAGCCAGGAAACCAACAAAACCCGGCTGGTGGTCTTTTTCAGCGCCCTATCCCTTTCCTGGATCCACCTTTCTTTAAGCTGGATGGGGATCCTAGTCGTTGGCGTGATCGCCACGGTAGAGCTTCTGCAAAAACGGGAGTTAGCCATCCGCAAACACGCCGCCGCCTTGTTTGGGCTGTTAGCCGGCCTGATCCTACGCCCCAACCCGATCGGAGCGGCAAAACTGGCCTATATCCAAGTAGTGCAGCTGCTGTTGGAAAAATCTAGTCTGCCGTTGCGGTTCGGCCGTGAACTGACCCCATTCGTCTGGGAGAACTTCGTAGACCAGCTGATCCCGATCACCGTCTTGGCGCTGGTCGCGGTCGGATTTGTTGTCTGGCTGGTCCGAACCAAAAGATGGCAAACCATTCCCGCTAATTTAAGATCGCAGATCCTCTCCAGTTCCATGCTTGGCCTTATCTTCTTTCTGCTGACCTTCGCGGTGGCCAGACGCTCAAATGAAATTTTTATCGGCTTTACCGTATTGTTCATCGGCCTGGTCTTTTCGCAATTCAAGGTCTGGATCCCTCGCTATGAATGGCAACACTACACCTTGGGCGCGATGCTGGTCATTTTTCTGATCTATATGCCGTTTAAAACCATGTACCGCTTTGATACTTATATGACGGGTACTTTCAAAGTAAATGACTTCAAAGAGATCGGCGATTGGCTGAATAAAAACTCACAACCCGGGGAGATAGTCTTTAATCCGCACTGGGACCGTTTTGCCCAGCTTTTCTATTGGGATCAGAAGAACTACTTCATCAACGGGATGGATCCCATTTTTGAATATTCATACAGCCCGGAGCTCTATTGGAAAACTCACTTCTTCTCCATTGATGCCGCCACCGCCTACACTTGCGGCAAGATCCACTGCGCCGCCGATGAAGTAGAGCCGACTCCCCAGGTCTTGAAAAAAGACTTCAAGGCGTCGTACATTGTGGTAGAGAAGAAACGCAACCCGAAGCTTCTGGACTATCTGCTGAAGGACTCCCGGGATTTCACAAAATTAGCGGGAACGGACAGCGAATCCCTATTTAGGATAAATTAATGCCGAAATTTTCCGTAATTATTCCCGTTTTCAATGAGAAGGCTACCCTGCCCCTGGTTTTGGAGCGTGTCCAAAAGCAAAAACCAACGGAAATCATTATCGTGGATGATCACTCTATTGATGGCACCGAGGAATTTTTAAAAACCCATCAGGCGAAGAACGTGAAAGTTGTCCGGCATGAAAAGAATAGCGGTAAAGGCGCGGCAGTCCGCACCGGAATAAAAAATGCTACGCAAGAAATTATTCTTATCCAAGACGCCGATCTGGAATATGACCCGGCAGAATACGCTAAGCTGATCGGCCCCATAGAGAACGGCCAGGCCGATGTGGTTTACGGATCGCGTTTCATCGGATCCGCGCCGCACCGGGTAATGTTATTTTGGCACTTCACCGGCAACCGCTTTCTGACCCTGCTCTGCAACATTGCCGCCAACCTGAACCTCACCGATATGGAAACCGGCTTTAAGGCCTTCCGGAAACAGGCCTTGGATTCAATAACATTAGAAGAGAACGACTTCGGTTTTGAACCGGAAGTTACGATCAAGCTCGCCCAGAAAGGCTGGCGATTTTATGAAGTAGGCATTTCTTATCACGGTCGCGGTTATGCCGAGGGTAAAAAGATCCGCTGGACGGACGGCCTGAAAGCGATCGCGGTCATAATCAAGCATTGGCTCAACCCGGGTAGATAAACAAAAACTCCCCTTACACAAATCGGGGAGTTTTTGTTTATCTACTAACTATCTCGTAGCCGAAATAGAAGCTGCGACCTCCGGAGTAGCGGCAATGGTAATTCTACCAGTCGACGCATTCCTAACGACGGTGTACCCGGAATCAGTGGTACTACCAGTCGTGGGATCAATCACGCCAGTAGATGGATCAGAGACCATCTGGGAGATATAGGTCGGAACCAGGCAGGCCTCTAAGTCAACCTTGGCGGCGTTTGTGCCAGCAACATCTGTACCAATGTTAACGGGTCCAGCAGTAGGCAGGGCTTCACATCCACCAGTAGCGGCCCAAGTGCCGCGATTGTCCGCCATTCTCTGGCCAATAGCCTCAAGGATCGCGTTAACATTCGAAGTCCTCTGGGTGTCGCGAGCTTGCGCGAACTGACGGGCGGGGTTCAAAGCAACGATAACCACACCGGCTAAGATAGCGATAATGCCGATAACGACCAACAACTCGATCAAGGTGAAACCTGAAATTTTCTTCATCATATTTTTATTCAATTAAATTTTATTAACCTAAACCGACCTTTCCGAAATTTAAAGCTAAACTAGACTGACTTAAGTATAACAAACTACTGCAGCTCTTCTAGGGAGACTGTGGATAAGCTGGCGGTGACCACCGTTAGCCTCAAATTGGTCGTGGCTCCGTTGATCTGGGATTTAGCGGTTATTACCTTATTGGCTCCGGAGGTCGTAATAGCGCCGATCGCGCAGGTATAGGAAGCGACTGTCAGCGTCTCATTGCCGGCATAGCTGGAACCCTCGGCTAATTTCAAAAGTGAGTAATTCAGGCAGGAGCGCGCCACCGAAAAACTGGCCTGTTTATTACTGAAATCCACCACCGCGAACCGGTTGAACAAGTTGGCCGATCCCAAAGAGGCCGCCACCAACAAAACCAGGATCGAAAGGATGATCGAGGTAGTAAGCGCAATAAATCCGTTTTCTTTGTTCATTGGGTTATTTAACCAGTATTGTAGTCGTCCCGATCGCCACCGTGGTGGAAGTATAGGGATTGAATAACGATCCGGAAACCTGGATCGCGGGGTGGCCGGAAAAATCGAACTGATGGAAATTCAGGCTCTGAACCCGCGCGTAAAAATTATCGGTGATCGGCTGGGCCGCCGACGCGCCGCGCTTAAGCCAGGCCACGCTGGAAGCGGTATTCACAACCACCGGATTGGATCCATAGCTCAACTTATCTACCGACAAAGTAGTGGAGGTAGCTCCGGAAGTTGGAGAATTGATCGCCGAAACGTTCTGCAGGGCCCAATAGATCTTTTGGGTAAGGAGCTTCTGGTTTTCCACCAGCTCCTTCTGATTCCTAACCCGATCGGAAGAATCGATCAGAGAATAGGTTGTCAGGATCGCAAAAGTCACCAGCATCGTCGTTAAAGCCGCGTAGATCAGAGTTTCGATCAGTGTAAAACCTTTATTGTGATGTGATGATTCGTAGCGCATCATTGCTTCTTACTGCCATAAATACGTAATTATTCGCGAAGTCTATTCCGGTCGCTATCTGGGGAAAGTTTAGGGTGGCATAGGAAGTAATGTGGTCGGGATCGGTCGCGTTGACCACTGTAAATTCCGCCCCCCCGTTGTTGGTTGAAAGAAACGCAAGATTACCCGTAGTGCAGACGATGTCGTTCACCTGCCCGCCAACATCCAGCCGACTACGCACATACATCTTGGAAGTCGTGGTGGCGCCGATGACCGCCACCTCATTGGCGGAGGTGCCGCTTAGCAGATTGGTGCCGCTACCCCGGAAATAAAGATAGGTGCTGTAGGAACCGGAAGACGCGGGAAAATCATATGTATTTTTCAATACCGGGACAGCTGGGTTGGTGATGTTGTAAACCCAGGATTCCTTGCTGGCGTTTGTCGTAGCCACGAAAAGATCGTTGGAGGTGGCGGCGAAATCATACACGGCCTCGCCGATATCTACCTCGCTGATCACGGAAGGATTGGCCACATTACTTACGTCTAAAAAGGCCAGTTGACGGCCGCTGGCGGTAGCTTCCCTGCCCACCGCTACCGTATTACCGAAAGCGATCACCGTCAGGCCATCATCACTGCCGGCCAGGTTGTAAGAACCGACCAAAGACATTGCCGCGGGATTACTGACATCAATAATCATCAGCTCCATTGAATTATTGGGTGAAGCGGCAAAAAGATAGTTGCCCTTTAGGTAGATGGAATTAATACCGCCGGAGCCGAAATCTTTCGAGCTCACTAAACTGGGAACGGCGGGATTGCTGATATCGTAGATGAAAATATCCGGTTTAGCGGCCGAAGAAGCAACGCCGCTCACGTAAGCGTAGGGCCAATGAATAACTACATCGGTCCCCTGGTTGCCCGGCCCGAGATCAGCCGAACCGACCTCTTTCGGATTGGTCCAGTCACCGGAAACCGGATCGGTCTTGCAGCTACTTTCACTGGGCTGCTCCCAATTAACCAGCTTTTCAACGATCTCTACTTTTTGATTCCTTAATGGGTCGGTATTCCAGGCGATGGTAGTTGTGGCGATCTTGATATTGTCGTTATCGCCATCGGCAACGCTGATCGTTCTGGTAAACCCGCCCTGAACATCACTGGTACTGGAAGAGCCGAACATCCACTCATTGTTCTGGAAAACCAAACCGTGCGAGCCATTGGTCAGTTCGGAAAAGTTCCGGTTGCGAATACTGTGCAGAGCGCTCACCGCCTCTTCTCCATAATCGGTCGCCAAGCGCTCATTGATGCTGTCAACCGACAAACTTTGCCCGCCAAAAAACAGCTGGAACGAGGCCGCCAGCGAAATCACAAAAATCCCCATTGCGACCAGCAGTTCGATCAGTGATTGTCCGCTATTTTTATTTTCCATATTAATAGACAAGCCCCTCGGGATTCACGTATACATATCGGGTCTTGCGGCCATCCGTAACCGAAAAAGTTGTGGAGGCGGTTTGCCCCGAAAGATCGGAGAAGACCAGCTCGGTCGCGCCGCTGATCGTGATGGAAGAAACCCGAGGAAAAGTTTTATCCTGACTGGTGGTCCGCCCGGCGTAGCTGGAACCCTGGAAGACCACTAAATTAGAACTGGTGATATATATCCCGTGATCCGCTTCGTTATAGTTCACTAATGAAAGATTGCGGGAGTATTGCAGGACCGAGGTCAGCAAACGGGCCTCGGAATCCAGCTGATAATTGAGGTAAAAATCCAAACCGACGGGGGCGGCGATCGCGAACATAAATAACAAAATAACCACTACGACCAGCACTTCCAGCAAAGTCACTCCGGCTATGCCTCGTTTAATGCCCGATGCTTGTCGTAACTTCATAGATTGGAGTGATGATCGAGATAGCTACGAATCCCACCATAATACCCATCGCCACCATCAGAACCGGCTCCAAAACGTTGGATAGATTTTTGGTGGCCTCGGTCACCTCCGATTCATAAAATTCCGCCAAATAAAGCAGGGTGTCGCTTAAATTGCCGGAGGTTTCCCCCACCGAAACCATTTGGGACAGGATCGCCGGAAAAAGATGGCGGTATTTTGAAAAATAAGGCGCCAATGCCTCGCCGCGACGCACCTCTTCGGCCAATTCGCGTAAACGCTTGCTGTAAACCAGATTTGATAAAGATTCGGCGGTAATGTTGATCGCCTCCACTACCTGAACGCCGCTCTTCAGGGTCAGACCGAGTGTCCGGCAGAAGTTGGAAAGATTCACATCGCGCACCATCTTTCCGAAGATCGGCACCAGGATCAAAAATCGATGGAAGTAAAATTTAACTATTCTAATTTTCAAAAGCAGAAGCAGCGCGATCAATAGAACTACCGCCACGCCAACCATTGCCGGACCATAATTGGTCAATAAATGACTGGTGCCAATTAAAATTCTGGTAGTTAACGGCAGCTTCACGTGCAAACTGGCGAAAACCGGCAAAATTTTCGGGAAAATGAAGATCGTCAACAAACCGGTGATCCCGAAAGTGGCGCAGACGATCACGGCCGGATACATCAGCGCGCCGATCACCTTACTGCGCAGTTCCTTTTTCTTCTTCAATTCGTCGGCCAGATAATTCAGATTCTCCGGCAGAATACCGGTGGACTCCCCCACTCTGATGATATTCACAAATAAATTTCCAAAAACGCTCTTGAATTTCTCCAAACCGGCGGAAAGAAATTGCCCGTTGCTCACATCAATGATCAGTTGATCCAGGATCGTTTTTAATCCCCGCGAGGTCGTCTCCTTGCGGATGATCCTCAAGCTTTCCAGTAATGGAAGACCGGCTTTAGACATGACCGCCAGGTGACGCACAAAGATCGCCTGCTCTTGCAGCGGAACTCGGACGGTCAGACTATTCAGTTTTTGCAAAAAACTAACCGGTTTATCAGCCATCTTCCTATACAACTATTATACACTTTTACTACTCGTGTTTGACCCTTAATATCTCCTCAAGAGTCGTTAGTCCCTCAACGGCTTTTTGGAAACCATCCTCAAACATCGGGGTCATCCCATTTTTTATGGCGATCCTCTTGATCTCGCTGGAATCGGCATTACGCAACATCGCTGAACGTAATTCGTCATCCATTTCTAAAACTTCAAAGATACCGATCCGTCCCTTATAGCCGCTGTGATCGCAGACATCGCAACCGGCTCCATAATAAAAAGTGCGGTTGTCGTCCAGAATTTTAGGCGACAGCACGGCGCCGAGACTTTGCAATTGTTCCGGAGTGACCTCTTTCTTAGTTTTGCATTCCTGGCAAATTTTTCTGACCAATCGCTGACCGATCGCCGCGTTCACCGTTGAAGCGATCAAAAACGGCTCGATGCCCATATCCAACAAGCGAGGCAAGGTCGTCGGCGCGTCGTTGGTGTGGATCGTGGAAAGCAGCAGGTGGCCGGTCAGAGCTGCGTTAACCGCGATCCCGGCCGCCTCTTCATCGCGGATCTCACCTACCATCACAATGTTCGGATCTTGACGCAAGATGGAACGCAAACCATCGGCAAATGTCAGACCGGTGCGCGGGTTAACTTGGATCTGCTCGATCCCCTCAATGGCGTACTCTACCGGATCTTCGATCGTAATAATGGAAACTTCTTTTGTGTTCAGC
Source organism: uncultured Candidatus Saccharibacteria bacterium (assembly GCA_964503795.1). Classification (GTDB taxonomy): domain Bacteria; phylum Patescibacteriota; class Minisyncoccia; order UBA6257; family WO2-44-18; genus JAUSKF01. The sequence continues at coordinate 14,777 of CAZDBT010000002.1, read as the reverse complement.
ATTTTCAATACCGTATAAAGAGTCGTGGTTTTCCCTGATCCCGTGGGGCCGGTCGCCAGGATCATTCCATAAGGCTTATGGATGTTCCGGGTGACTTTTTCCAGATCTTTTCCGCGAAAGCCCATTGCTTCTAAGGTGTAGGCCTCGGCTTTTTCCGCCAGCAAGCGAAGCACGCCATTCTCGCCATAGTAAGTTGGGGCGATGGAAACCCGCACGTCCACGTTCAAACCTTCAATATTCAGCCGGAAGCGGCCGTCTTGCGCGGCCTGGTGTTCATCGGTACGCAGTCCGGATAGAACTTTAATGCGGGTAATGATCTCCGACTGCACCTCTTTGGGGAGTTCATAAATGTCGTGCAAGACGCCGTCCACCCTGAATCTGATAACAACTTTCTTTTCCGCCGGATCAATATGAATATCGGAAGCGCGGGATTGGGAAGCATCGCCAACTATGTTATCCACCAGATCAATGATCGGGATCTGGTCATGAGCCAGCTTGATCACCTTCTCAACTAAACCGCGGAAATCCTTAGCGGGCTTGGCCGGTTCCTTTTTCACCTCAACTTTTTTTTCTTCCTTCGGAGATTCTTTTTTATCTTCTCCTTTCTTCTTGGCTACTTTGGGCATTACTAGTATTTTACCAGACAAAGTTCTTAAGAACAAAAAGGCGCCCCCTACTTTGGGGGCGCCGGGAACAGGATGGCGTAGGCGCATTTCCGCATCGGCGTCATCAGAAAGGCCGGGACAACCTCTCCTTTAGGGTAAGTCACTTTGTGGGTGACCTTTCCGGGACGACGTGGATCTTTGGAAAAATCCACGAACACCCCGTAACCATCCACCCGCAGGGACACCACTTCCGGCGCGCCGCTCGGCGCGTACACCTTCAGCACCCGCACGTCCTTGGTGGTTACCTCGGCCATCGCGCGACCTCCTAAAATGGTGGGGTTAAAGAACTAAATCTCTTGTGAAGATTATACTGTATTTAAAGCTAAAAGTCAAGGGCTCCGGGAATACCCTCCGCTTTGTTAATAAAACAAAAATCCTCCATTTCTGGAGGATTTTTGGTAGCTGGCGATCCATAAGCCGGATCCTGTGATCCTGGAGAAAATTTCCCCAGGACGACGATCATTTATCTGGGTCCGACGTTACCGTCGAGACTCAAGCGGTTCATCCACTTACATAACTTGTTATGTAAGTGGATACGACCTTGCACCCGATAAGGATTTAGCCGTTTCACTCTCGCTTTTTATCCCCATGGCGAGATTAAGCCTTCTACGTTGGGATGGGGCTTTCCCGGGACTTTCGACCGGGACGTCACTGTTCGCACCTCTTCTGCCCTCGCGGGCGAGATGGCGGCTTTTAACCGCTATTTTCTACTAGGTGTCCGGACTTTCCTCTCCGACGTTACGTCGGAGCGATCATCTAGATCGTCAGCTAAGGCAATACTAGCATATTCTGCCTATCTTGACAAGGTGGCGATAATTATGTTACATTCTCAGTAGTCCTAAACCACTTTTCAGTAACCCAAAAAGGAGGACGGCATCATGAAAGCTTTTCTTGCCGTAACGAAGTTTTTCAACGAACTCGGCTGTAGCCTCTTTATCTTCCTGGGATTGTTTTATCTCTTGACTAAGGCAACGCCCGGATCCACGTTCGCGACAGTGAGAAGCGCGGTAGGATGGACGGCCGTTGTCGGAATTCTCGTCTGTATCGTTGCCGAGGCAGTGAGTGGGGCCGCGAAGGTCGCGCGAAAGGAGGAGTAAACACAGCCTGCCACCCAGAGATGGGTGGTTTTTTATTTGTGAAATCCCAGATCGGCGGGATTATGATCTCCGGAAATCCGATCTATCACTCCCCCGCCTTCTTCAAATTCCTGGCGTAAACCGGCCACCACTTCCGCCAACTCCACCGTTTCTTCCGCCACCTTATCTTTTTTAATAAATCCCTTAGACCAATAATCAATTACCAGCTTGCTGTCGCCGAAAACTTTTTTGTAACCCTTCTTCATCGCCGCCTGCATCGCATACAGGCAGGCCAACAACTCGCCATAGTTATTGGTCGCCGATTTCCCAACCAAATGTTTTCCGAATTTATTGATATCTTTTTTGGACAAAACCACATCCAGCAAGCTTTTCCCCTTTTCATCGGTCACACTGATCTCCACGCCCTTCCCCCTCCCCGTGCCAGCGTCAAAATAAATCCCCGGCTCCAGTTTCACTTTTCCACTACCTGCTTCGTGCTTCTTGCTTCGTGATTCATACTTCGCCCCGGCCGCCAGCCAAGCTTCGGCATCATTTTTAGTTTCAAACCCTTTATATCGCGCGCCGTAAACGCCGGAAACTTTTTTCTCACAATCTTTCCAATTATCCAAAACTCCACTCTCCCCGTTCCGCAACAGATACGCGTAATATTTCTTTTTCATGTTTTTACTAGTCGCTAGTGGCTAATCGCTAGTCGCTGGCCCAATGTATTTCCACGGCAATTTTTCGCCTAACTCCATCGCGAATCCCGCCGCGGCTTTGTGACCGCCGCCGCCGTATTTCTGCGCCAAAACCGACACATCAAATTTTCCATTGGATCGCAAGGAGAAAGTTCTTATGTCCGATTTTTCGCTCCAAACAATACCAAAAGGCGGCATCAGTTTGGATAATTTATTTCCTATATCCGAATGCAACAACGGCGAATTCACCGCCAAGCACTTATGACCGGCAAATTCCACCACCTGGGCATTCTTGATCGCCCTATTCTGCAAAGCGGCGCTGTAGTCCAGTAATTGCTGACCGTGAATGATATGGGCTTTGAGCTTTTTCCGATCCTCGCAATCTTTTACCCATTTGCTCCAGGCTTTGAAATCATAGGCAAGCCCTTCGCGCAACATCGCCATCGCTTTTGAACCCGGCAAAGCCCAACGCCAAATATCGGCATCTTCAACATATTTCAGAAATACCGGCGTCGGTTTTTTCGGATGAAAGTATTTCCAGGCCAACACCGAACCGGAATGATCCATCTCAAATAATTTTTCCGGCACTATTTTCGCGACTTCCCTATTAGAAAAATGATGATCCAAAAGCACCACCTTCAAATTATTTTTCAAAAGCTTTTTCATCGCCGGAACCGGAAAAGCGGTATCTATGAGATAAACCTCTTTATCCTTTACTTCAAGATCCGGCGGCGCGCCCGGCTGAAGCCCGACATAGTCCGCTTTGTTACCTAATCTTCTCCAGGCCGCCCAGGCGCCCCCAAAACCGTCCCAGCAATCCTTGTGATAGAAGACCACTATTTTCTTATTTAACATTGCCTAAGTATAAAATATAAAAAGCCGCCCGAAAATAGGCGGATCAGTCTAGAAGCATCTCCATCACTCCTTTTACAAAAAACCCTAATCCGATCATCAATAAAGTAGAACAGAAAAAGGCTATGGTAAACCCGGCGATCAGCCGCAGCAAGCTCGTATCATCCGCTCTCTGGATCTTTTCCGCGCACCAAGCGAACAGCTTTATGCAAACAAACGCCGCCGCCCAGACAACGATGGCAGACAAGATGTCCAACCAGGGCAACAACTCCGGTCCGTATGTCGTAAGCATTAGCGTGGGCAAGCAATAAATTGCCAAACCCCCTCGGCGATCATATACGCGCCAACCAAGAAACCAAAAACAATGGCAACTTTGAAAACAATATTAAGGGCTTTGCTGGAAAAACCGGAGCCCACGCTCGGCTTCCCCGCTTGTTTCAACTTCTCTGAATCGCTGGCGATCAGACACCAGGCGCCACCCGCAAGGACGAACGCCAGACCGCCGCAGACAAGGGAATTAAGAAGCAAGCTAAGCATTACGGATCTCCCGAAAAGTTCTACGCAAATTCTAGCCCAAAACCTCGATACCTGGCAACTTTACTCCGGCTAGAAGCTCCAGCATCGCCCCTCCGCCGGTAGAAAGAAACCCGATCTTTTTCCGCAAACCCAACTCAAGTATCAACTGGGTGGTCTCCCCTCCTCCAACAATGGAAAAGGCCTTGCTAGCCGCCACCGCCTTGGCAAGCGCGCGCGACCCGACTAAATATTTTTTGTCTTCAAATTTCCCAACCGGCCCGTTCCAAATAATAGTTTTCGCTTTTTTTATCTCTTTTATGAACAATTCGGCGGTTAACGGCCCGATATCCAACGCCAAATTATCTTTTTTCACCCAATCTATCGGCTTCACGATCTTATCGGATTCCGGCAGCTGATCGGGGTTATTCAGCGCGCTGCTACCGATCAAAACTTTTGTAGCCTTATTCAAAAGATTCTTGATCACCGGCAATTTATCCACCACCTTTGCTCCGCCAAATATTAAAACCAGCGGCTTCTTCGGGTTTTTCATCGCTGCCGATAAAGTTTTTATCTCTTTCTCCAACAACAGCCCCGCATAGCTCGGCAGTAATTTCGGAAGTTGCGTCACGGAAGAATTTTTCCGATGACAAACCGCGAAAGCGTCATTCACGTAAAAATCCCCTAAACTCGCCAGACGATGAGCGAATTTCACATCGTCCCGTTCTTCCTCCGGCCAAAAACGCAGGTTTTCCAGTAAAATAACCTTTCCCGAAGGCAAATTCCCCGGAATGTCGCTTAAGAACTCCACTTTTTCCTTAAGGTTTTTTTCCAAAAATCTCGCGAATGGTTCTAGACTCAATTCCGCATCAAAATCCTTAATACTTAATACTGAATACTTACTACTTACCCGTGGCCGCCCACGATGGCTCAAGATCACCAGCCGGGCGCCTTTCGCCAGCAACCACTTCATCGTCGGTAGGGATGCTTCCAGCCGCAAAGCGTCTTTAGTTGATTCCACATTAAAATCCACCCGCAACAGGCAAACCTTCCCGGTTAAATTTTTCTTCGCTAAATCTTTCAGAAATTTCATTTCGTCTATTCATTATACGGAATTGCCAGCAAAATAAAAAACCGCCCCTGTTTCGGGCGGCTAGTTTTTTCCTAGTCGCTAGTGGCTAGTCGCTAATTCCTATTTATAGATCACGATCCCTTCGCGTTCGGTTTTATCTTCCAGCTCGTACCACCGCTTCATAAAATGAGCGATCTTTTCCCGGCGAAAATCTTCCTTACCGCTGGGATCGGAAAAAATGAATTCATCTTTCGTGTAACCGATGATCACTGCGTAATGTCCCTCGCCGAATCTCGGCGAATGCTGGAAATTCACGATTATCGGAAAACCCGTCTTCAAAGCCTTCCTTACCTGTTCCGCCGTCCAACGCTTTTTCCAATGCACCTTAAGATCCAGGTGTTCGGACTTAGCCAAGGAAACCATGTCCTTCATATCCGTCCCCTTCTCCGGGGTCGCCAACACCATTGCGATCATTTCCTTCTCGGTATGGTTGTGACCAAAATACTCCAGCACTATCCGCATCGCCACGGCGCCGCAGGAATAATTGGTTCGCTGTTTGAAATTGGAAACCGGCAAAACGAATTCCGTCCCCTGCCGAATACCGATCTCCACCCGAGCGGCGTAATCATGACCGTCGTTATAGCTCCAACCGCGCTCCATCAGGTGGCGCTCCACGAACTCGTGCCAGATTGTCGGAAGAATGTCCTCCGCGTTCAGGGCATCATCGATCCAGATCTCTCCGATCGGAACGTAGAGATAGCGATAACCATGGCCACCGGAAGTGAAATCCACGTCAAAATGCTTGCGGATCATACTGCCGTCCACCAGCCAGACCTGAATGCCGCCAACTTTCTGCATCTTCTTGACCCGGGGATTGAATTTCAGTTTCATCGACCGGCTCTTCCGGCCGATCGCCTGAAGATTCTTTACCTGATCGATCTTCAGTTTGTTCTCCTGATCCTGATAGATCTTAGTGGCGTTCGGGAGATAATACTTGTTCATTGCGTTCCTCATTATTTTAAGGATCTGTTACCGGTTAATTTTACCACCAGCAAGCTCGTCGACCAATGCCCCCGCGAAATCCACGCCGCGCCAGAAATTCTTCAGACTTAATTTCTCGTTCGGCGCATGTAAATTATCGTCCATCTGTCCGAAACCAACCATAATTATATTTTTAGAAACCTTCTGCAGATCCGCTAAGGCCGGCACTGCTCCACCGTCCACATACCAACCTACCTTCTTGGCTAAAAAAGTTTTCTTGAGAGCCCGCTTCGCCGCCTTGGCTACAACGGAAGATCGATCCAGTAAAACCGGCTGGCACACGACTGGCGTATTTATTTTTGCCACTACCCCGCGGGGTAGTACCCTGCCAACCCTTTTCCGAAAAATCCGGATCAGATCGTCCGCGTTCTGATCCGGCGCCACCCGGAAACTTCCTTTGGCTCTTGCGACAGCCGGAATAATAAATTGGAAACCGGAACCGGTGTATCCGGCCTCAAAAGAATGCGCGTCAAAAGAATTCCGGCTAACAGCCTGCTCTATAGAAGCCAATGGATGCTCACAGCTTGCGAGGATCTTTGATAAAACCACGGCCGCGTTGAGCTTATTCCCGCCGAAAGTTCCTGAATGCAGATTTCCTTCGGCGGTTCTTACTTCAATTTCAAATGGCGCCAAGCCCCGAGCTCCATAGCAAAGCGCCGGCTTGTTCTCCCCCAGCATCCACCCTGCCGCGGCCACCACCCAATCCGCCGCCAGTTTTTTGGAATTCTTCTTTAAAAGATTTGCCAACGCCAACCCATCTCCCTCCTCGTCACCCTCAATTATAAATTTCACATTGATCGGAAGTTTCCCTTTTTCCTTCAGCGCCTTCGCAATCCCGGAAATATAGGCAAAAAGCTGGCCCTTACTGTCGGAAACTCCCCGGGCAATTATCTCGCCCTTCCTGATCGTGGGCTCAAAAGGCGGAGAATCCCATTCATTAATAGGCTCGGCCGGCTGGACGTCGTAATGGCTATAGATCAGTAATGTGGGCAGATCCTTGTCCGGTTTTGTTTCCGCATATACAAGCGAGGCGGTCTTAGCCGGTATTGTTTCGGCGCGAAAACCCAGCGAGGTCAGATAAATTTCCAGCCAGCGGGCGGTCCTGTCCAATTCTTTCCGATATTTCGGATCGGCGCTTATTGAAGAAAAGCTTAAAAATTCTTTCAGGCGCTCCACTGTGAGTTCTTTTGAGAACAACGACATACTATAATTAAGAATATGGCAGATAAGAAGGCGATTGTCATCCTCGGCGCCGGCTTCGGTGGAATGAAGGCGGTTTTTGAACTGCAAAAGGGCCTTCGCCGTCGCAACCTCCTATCGCAATACGAGATCCTCCTTGTGGATAGGAACGGCTACCACACCTACACCCCCACCCTATACGAAATAGCCACCACCTCCAAGGAAACCGCCAACAATATTGACCTGAAACAGATCGTCGCTTTTGAGGTGCCGGAACTGATAAAAAGCATCGGCGCGCGCTTCGTGAAAGCCGAGGTGAAAGAACTGGACCTCATCAATGGCGACCTGCACTTCACCAACGAAACAAAACTAAAATTCAATTATTTGATACTTGGCCTGGGCTCGGTAGCGAATTATTTTGATATTCCGGGCATGGCCGAAAACTCGCTGTCCCTGAAGACTTTTGTTGATGCCTTAAAGATCCGCGATAAGATCATCGATCTGGTTTTGTCTGGTAAACAAAACATAAAAATAGTGGTCGGCGGTGGCGGCTCTGCCGGAGTGGAGATCGCCGGCGAACTAAAAGAGTGGGTGGGTGAATTGAATAAGGAACTGAAGCCATGCGCCATAGAGGTGTTGATAATTGAAGGGAGTCCGACCATCCTGCCTGGCTTTGACGCGCGCGTGATCAGCGTGGCGGGAAAAAGATTGAAAGAGATCGGCGTGAAACTGATCAACAACGAGATCATTGATCGCGCCCTGCCGGAAAAGATCATGACGAAAAGCCGGATGGAAATTCATTATGATGTGCTTATTTGGACCGGCGGGGTGAAGGCTTCACCGCTTGTCTCCCACCTGCCGGTAAAAATAGAGCAGCGCGGCCGGATGGAAGTGGGCGCCGGAATGGAGTGCCTGCCTCAAACTCCCGACCTCAAACTTTACGGAAAGATCTATGGCATCGGCGACATCGTCTGCTTCTACGACAAGGCCGGCAAACCGATGCCCGGCGTAGCCCGCGCCGCCATCATTCAGGGCGAGATAGCGGCTCAAAATATTATTGCCGATATTACCGGCGGCTCAATCAAACAATATGAACCGATGAATTATCCCTACGTGATCCCGATCGGCGGCAAGTGGGCTATCGCCAAGCTCGGCCCGGTAATTATCTATGGATTCTGGGGTTGGATATTGAAGGGTTTAGTGGAATTAAATTACCTGTTTTCCATAATGCCGTTCTTTAAAGCGGTAAAAGTCTGGCTCGCCGGCCTCTGGATCTTCATCAGAAACGACCGGCTGGGCTAGGGGCTCGCAGTATATATTTTGAGGAACATCCCGGAGCCCCGACAGCTTGGTCTCGCTGAAGGCGAGTGTCGGGAGCGAGGGTGAAGAAAATCCGGCCGCTGGAGCCGGATTATTCTGTTTCCGAAAATGTATACTGCGAGCCCCTAGTCATCAAAAACTCAAGTGTTCTTCCCAGCGCTTATAAAGTTCGCTGGTCGCCCGTAGATCACCAACATTATATTTGGCGATATCCAAGAATTTCTTTTCTTTATATAAGCGCCCGACGTCATCACCGGTCACGCCTCCGGCCTTCGGACTTTCTATCCCAAAAGCCCGGCTCCACAAATGCAAACTCCCCTTGCGGCGTAAAGCTCCGTAATAAGAAAGTTGATCGGCCAGATCAATATGAACCGCGTCGGGATTTTGCTGATAAAGATACCGCGAACGCATCAGATCTTTTGAGGGTCGCACGCCATGGATCGCCGAACGGATCATCAAAAATGGCGCGTCAAATCCCCTGCCGTTGAAGGTAATGAAATTCTGGTAATGCATAGCGGCGTTCCAAAAACTTTCCAGCATCTCTTTTTCTTCCATTTGCTTGAATTTAATTCCGCTTTCTGAAAATTCCTTATTTTTCTGCCCGGGCGCCTGATAATAAACCGCCCCTTCCTGCTTGTGGTGGTCCAGCATACCGATCGCTACTATCTGACCGGTCAAAGGCGAGAAGCCAAGGCCGTTCTTTAGGTCATCGATGGCGTTCTTATAGTCGGCATCATCAATGGATTCCTTGCGGATCCAGCGGGTCAGATTCTCTTTGGTAATTTCGTCTAAAGCGTCAAAATCCTCCCCTACCGTTTCTATATCAAAAACTAACTTTTGCGGGTTTGACATTTGTACTTAATACTTTATACTAGATACTTAATACTGCAATATGGCACATACAAAATCCGGCGGTTCCACAAAGCTAGGCCGCGACTCCGCCAGTAAACGTCTCGGCATAAAGATCAACGACAACGAAACCGCGAAAGCCGGCGAGATTATCGTACGCCAGCGCGGCTCCCACTACATCCCGGGAAAGAACGTGAAGCAGGGCGGCGACGACACCTTATACGCGCTGAAAGGCGGCGTGGTTAAATATAGCAACAGCAAGAAAACCCGCTTTGATGGAACCCAGCGTTATATTAAGATTGTGGCGATAGCTTAACTTTCACCTTTCCTCTTATCCCTTTTCCAAAGATCACCTCTACCTCACGCTCGCCCAAAAAACGCAAAGACTGGTCCAGATCAACTTCCAGATCACTAAAGCCCTTGGCCTCCAGGGCTTTTTTAATATCCGCGGCGGTCACCGAACCGAAAACCTCGCCCTTAGAGCCGGCGCGTACTTTAAACTCCAAGGTCTCCTTTTTCAGATCTTCCACTGCCCGAGAATATTGAGCCAGCAAGACCTGCGCCTTTTTATCAGCTTCGGCTTTCAGCCTCAAAGCGTTCGCGTCCGCCGGCACCGCCAGCTTATTGGCCAGCAAAAAATTACGGGCGTAGCCATCCGCCACATCTTTCACATCATATTTCCTCCCGACTTTCCTAACATCTTGGAGTAATAGAACTTTCATTTACCTTCCTATCTGGCTTTTAATTATCTCCAGCGCTTTGTTCAATTGCGGGTCGGTGTCCGGATCTTTTTTGAACTGTTCATCCGTCCACTTAACCTCAACGTCGGGAATCAGTCCGGTTTTGTTGATCGCGGAACCCTTCGGCAACAGCCATTTACCGACGGTGATCTTCAAAGTGGACCCGTCTTTAAGAGGCTGGACCTCCTGAACCGTTCCTTTGCCGAAGCTCTTTTCGCCGATCAATGGAGAATTTTTCACGTCCCGCAAGGCGCCGGCCAAAATTTCGGAAGCCGAGGCCGAACCGCCGTTGATCAAAACCACCGTGGGAACTTTCTCCAAAGCATCATTACCGCTGGCTCGGAAAACCTGATTGTTGCCATCCCGATACGCTTCGGTGGTAACCACTGTTCCCTTCGGGAAGAACCAGCTCGCCAGATTGACCGCCACCTCCAGATAGCCGCCCGGATCGTTGCGCAGATCCAAAACTATGCCATCCGCTCCCTTAGCCGCGCCATCTACGATCGCTCGATAGAAAAGATTGGGAGCGTTCTCATTGAAAGCATAGAGTTTGATGTAGAGGATGTTGCCGTTCCTGATCTCCCAATCAAGAGTTGGGGTTTTGATCTCCGCGCGGGTGATCACAAAATCTTTCGGCGCCGTCCAACCTTCGCGCAAAATGTTCAAAGTTACTTTGGTGCCGATCTCGCCGCGAATAAGTTTCACCGCGTCGTTGACGTTCATGTTGGCGACAATAGTATCATCAACTTTCAATATCTTATCCTTTGGCTTCAAGCCGGCTAGATCCGCCGGGGAATCTTTCACCGGAGCGATGACCACCAATTGGTCATCTTTGGTTCCGATCTCCGCTCCAATGCCGCCGAAGTGCCCGGAAACGTCCTGTTCGAACTTCTTCGCTTCCGCCGGAGGGAAGAAGACCGTGTAGGGATCTTTCAAAGCGCCGACCAAGCCATTAATGGCGCCGTAAACCAGATCCTTGTCCACTACGGTATTGCCGTCAATATGTTGTTCCTTTAACTTTTCCCATACCTGCCAAAAAACACCAAAATCCGCCTTAACGTTCGGATCGTCAATATTGGTGATATTTTTTACGGTGATCACTTTCGGATCCTGTTGGCCGGAACGGTAGCCGACATAAAAAGAACTGCCGGTAAACAACACCGCCAAAAGAACGACTGCAGCCGATTGCCATAAAAACTTGGGGATCTTCATTCAGATAATTTTACTTCGAAATCAACCGCCTATCAAGTACAATATTAGTATGGCTGTCAATAAGAATAGGAACGATAAAGCCCAGGACCTGTTCGGAAATCTGAAATCCGAGATGGATCCTATGGGCAAGATGACCAGCGCTTACCTGCAAGAACTTCGGCGGCGTAACTCCGAAAGCCGGGCATATAAGTCATATCAGTTGACTGGATTGGAAATAGCGAATATTTTAGAAGACTGGGAACACAAATCGCTTTATATGAAACTGGCCAAAAAACACGGCGAGGCGAAAATGATGGAGCTGGCCAAAAACGTGGCGGAAAGAAAGAATATAGAAAATAAAGGCGCGTATTTTATGATGATCCTGAAAAATCAGAAATAGTCCCTAGAGGACCTATAATTAAAAGGGAATGAAGATCGTAACTATCGCAACTAAAAAAGACGAAAAATTCTTGCGAACCAAAACCGCTCATTTTGATTTCTCAAAATTTTCCAAAAAAGAGATCCGTGAATTAGTGAAACGGATGCGGCGAGATATGAAAGATGCCGAGGGCATAGGCTTAAGCGCCAATCAGATCGGTCTGAACACTCGGGTCTTCGTGGCGATGGTGGAGAATAAATTTTACGCGATCTTCAACCCGGAGATCGTCCAATTTTCCAAAGAACTTTCTCCGATGGATGAGGGCTGCCTAAGCGTGCCCGGAGTTTATGGCCTCGTAGAGCGTCCGGCAAAAGTCACCCTAAAAGGCTACGACGCCAACGGCAAACCTCTTAAAATAAAGGCCTGGGGACTGCTCGCCAAAGTTTTTCAGCACGAAGTAGATCACCTTAACGGCGGGTTATTTATAGATAAAGCCAAGCAGGTTGAGCGCGTCCCGATAGTAAAATAGGGGTATGAAATACGCTTTCTTCGGAACACCGGAATTCGCCAAGATCGTCTTAGAGGAATTGATCGCCGCCGGCTTTCCCCCGTCTACGGTCGTCTGCAATCCCGATAAGCCGCTGGGGCGCAAAAAGATCATTACCGCCCCACCGACCAAGATCTTGGCCAGAAAACACGAGATCTCCGTTGCCCAACCGGAAACAAAGGAAGCCATTCCCAACTTTCTGGGAGCTAGTTTTGATTTTTTCGTCGTAGCCGCTTATTCCAAGATCCTACCGAAATACGTAATTGAACTTCCGAAGCTTGGCGTGATCGGCGTTCACCCATCGCTTTTGCCGAAATACCGCGGCGCCACCCCCATCCAATCGGTCATACTGGCCGGAGAAACCGAAACCGGAACCTCGCTCTTTATGATAGATGAGAAAGTGGATCACGGCCCGGTCCTGGCGGAAAAAAGCCTGCCGGTTGAAAACAGCGATTACCGGACCCTGGAAAATCGTCTGGCGCGCTTATCGGGTAAGCTCCTCGCGGAGATCCTGCCGGATTTTGTGGCCGGGAAGATCAGACCGAAGCCGCAAAATGAAGACGACGCTACTTTCACGAAAAAATTCTCCACCGAAGATGGCTTGGTCGATCTGACCAAAGACGATCCATTGATGATCGAACGCAAAGTTCGGGCGTTGGGCGCCGAACCCGGTGTTTGGACTCGCCGAGAAGATGGCAGACGGATGAAGATCCTGCGATCCGAGATCGTGAACGGCCAACTAAAACTCATTGAAATTCAGTATGAAGGCGGCCGACCGCAGAGAGTTTAGACCTTCTTATCCAGGTCTTCTATGTCTTTTAACTTATCGTCCACCTCCTTCTCCAGACTTCCCAGATCTTGGTAAATTTTTTGTCCGGTCTCGCCGTTCTCCAGCTCCTTTTCTATCTTACCCACTCCGGATATCAGGAGCTGTTCAGCTTCCTGCGATTCGCGCCGCAATCTCTTCCGCAGCATCCTGAATCTGTGCCAATAATAGTACGTGAGCATCGCTAAGATCGCGATGATGATCAATAATAGCAACAACAGGCCGCCGATATTCCAGATCCAGACAAACATCTTCCAGAACAAAGAATTCACGCTCATAAATACCGGATCGCTATCATCGCTTTGCAGACCGCTGGTCAAAGTTTGTTTAGCGGTGATCCGATAAGAACCGGATGGCAGAATTTCTCCATACTCTACTCGCCAATTCCCATTTTGGTCCGCTTGAGTAGAGAGCGGCAACGGCTCTTTATTGCCGTTCGCTAGATCAATTTCCACGTTTGCCTGGGGCAAAGCCGTACCGGCGATGACCAATTTCTGACCGGGCGAGACCAAATGTTTCGGATATTCGGTAATGACCGGTGGCTCGATCGATTCAATGGTGATCTGGATCTGCGCGTCGGTGAAGTTACCGGCCTTATCCAAGGCGCGCACCGTGACCACTTTCGGACCGGGCTTTTGTTTGGTCAATGAAAAGGCGCCCGAACCGTCGATCAGCTGATCGATCCTTATCCAAAGGCCATCGCCGACCCGCACCCGATAATAATCCAGGCCCGACAAACTATCCTCGGTTTTGAATACGATCTGATCGGGCGATCTTTTGCCGCTGCTGTCCACGTCACCCCTCACAAAAACGGCGTTGAACTTTTCCGGAGGCGTCAGATCGATGAACACCGGATAATGCAGGATCGGGCCGGCGCCTTTGTCGTTGATGAACCGTAAGTGATAATAATGCCTGCCTTCTTCCAGAAAATTGAAAGTTTTGCTGTCAAAAAGACCGGTGGCTTTGGCCGGAACTACCGTATCCGGGCTGCTGTCAAAAAAATCCGAAACTCCGCTCACGCCGATCGGCACGCTCCATACCAACTTGGCATAGGAACTGTTGCTCCATTTAATTCCATTATCGCTGACGTTGAATAAAACCGACTCGCCATCCGGATTCTTTGTGTAATGCTTCAAATAAGGCCGTGGAGGCAAAGATCCTTCGGAAACCGGCACAACGGATCGTTGGAACGTATAGGTTCCGCCGGTCATGCCGGTAAGGATATTGGTCCCTTCCCCGTCATTAGCCAACACGGAGCCGCTGGCGAAAGCGACGCTTCCCGTTCCTTCATTGCGGACTTGGAAGGTTATATCCAGGATCTTCCCGTCTCCGGTAAAGCCGGGATTCAAAACTACCCCCTCAAAATGAAGATTGCCCATTGCGCCGGAATTGGAATAAGAAGGCTCTTGCACCCAAAGATTAAAGACTGAACCTGCCTTGGAAAGACCGATCACCTGCAGTTTGTCGGTCGGGAAATTGATCACCCCGTCGGCCGCGTTCATCGCTTGGCCGGCCGTATTCGTGCGGATGCTGACCGTGAAATTCTTTCCGGTGCTATAAGTGCCGGAACCCGGAGAAAGATATAAAGTGGCGGCCTCCGCGATAGGCGAAGAAAATAGAAAATAGAGAGTAGAAAAGAGAAGCGGGATCAAAAACAGCCAGGCTTTTTTGAAGTTTAAAGACGCCATTTAACTCTTGATACTAATGCTAACATTATTAGAACGATAATTCCGAAGATAATTGTCAACAGATACCGATAAACGACCACCCAATGCGGGACGATCCAAACGGTCCGCTGATTGCCGTTTTTATCCACCGCCCGCACACCT
>CAZDBT010000001.1:0-101062 GCA_964503795.1 uncultured Candidatus Saccharibacteria bacterium | reverse complement strand
GGCTGTAGGTCTTGTTGGTGGAATTGGGCACCCGATCCTTACGGATCAGGTGCCAACGGACTTCCGGACGCTCCGAGTGAGCGAACGCGTGTCCGTTGTACCAATCCTGTTCATGGAACAGACCGGCCGGGGCTTTCGCCTTCATCTCCAGAATGGAGAGGGGAAAAGTCGGGAAGAGAATGTGCGTGTCCCGAAACTTTCGCCGAGTCTTCGCATCCCAAGGAATCTTCTCCAGAGACTTCAAATCCTTGTCGGAGTACTGCACTCCGAAACGGGCCATGACATCGGTGGGAAGGATGTGATGATTCACAATGATCCTGTAAGCGGGGCCGGGCATGGAAGTCTTGGCGGGCGCTCCGATCATAGCCTGAGCCACCCCGTCAGCGTGTCGCGAATCCTTGCGGATCAGATCAAAACGATCCTTCGTCACTCCGCGGGCCGCCAGAGCCTCCAGTGTTGCGACCATCTCGGAAACAGTCACCTCTTTTACCAGGTTCCCCATTTGGGTCACCCTCCTTATGAATGTGGCTCGCTTCCGTTAGACGAATTGCCTAATTGGGAAGCTCGCCATACCTGCCGAGAATATACCACGCATCTACACTTTCGTCAACCCATAACCTCAACCCTCCCCTACCCACTATTTATCTAGACGACCGTCTAGATAAATAGTAGAATGGTCGGATGCGTGGAGACCTACTACTAAAAGCTTTGGCGATCCTAGAGATCGAGGCGCGTAGCACTGCTGATTTTATGAAAAGATTTTTGTCTAGTTCTAAATTCAGCTACCTTCCATTAAAGGAGTGGACGCCAAACGCCACGCCAATATTAACCGAGTTGCTGGAGCAGAAAATATCCGAAAGTAACCAATTTCATTCCGTGTTCCAAAAACTTCGCAAGGAGGGTCTGATCAAGCAGGATGCCAAGAAAAATGTATGGTCAATTACTGAATGGGGGAAGGGGAAACTGCGTCGGTTGATCCAACAAAGGGAACTACGCCCCAAGAAGTATTCCGTGGAAAAGACCGGCGAAGTGGTCATCGTTAGTTTTGACGTGCCGGAGAAAGAAAGAGCAAAAAGAAATTGGCTACGCCATGTTCTCAAAGAAATGGGTTTTACGATGATTCAAAAAAGTGTATGGCTAGCGAATCTCCGACTACCGAAAGAGTTCTTGGACGATCTGCGTTCTTTAAAATTGATGGACTGCGTTCAGATCTTCTCTGTCGGCCGGTCCGGGACGCTTAAAAGCATATCGTAATCTATTTATCTAGACGATCGTCTAGATAAATAGTGAGCGGACGAAAAAACGAAACGGAGAAACAACACGACAGAAAATTATTTCTCTAACTTCTCTATAAGGCTCTTAAACCCTAGGGATTGGAAAAACGGGACTAGTTTATTTTTATCCAGCGGCGGAACTTTCAAAGATGCTAGGTCGCTGATGCCGATCGGGGCGTCGCGGCGAATAGTAGCCAAGCGGCGGGAAAAGATCGCTTCTTCTTTTTTGCCTTCAATTTTTTTGGCGATCTTTGGGGTGATGATGGCGATGTTTTCATAGACTTCCTCAATGGTCGGGAACTCTTTCAATAAAATTTCCGCCGTTTTCGGGCCAACTCCGGCCACGCCCTTGATGTTGTCGGAAGCGTCGCCGACAAATCCCTTATAATCCGGCAGCTGTTTCGGCTTCAAGCCGAATTTTTCTATAACCGCCTTTTCATCGTAGATCACCGTTTCGGTGATTCCCGTTTTAAATAACTGACCCACCACCTTCTCGCCTTCCACCAGCTGAAGCACGTCCCGGTCGCCGGAAAGAATTACGATCTTCAGATCGGGTTCGTCTTTAAACATTTCCACGAACGAACCGATCAGATCGTCGGCCTCAAAGCCGGGGATCGCGAAAGCCCGCACGCCGAAGACTTCATAAACCGACGCGGCTTTTTTTAATTGCGGGATCAACTCCGAAGAAGTTTCGGCTCGGCCGGCTTTGTATTCGGCGTATTCTTTATCGCGGAAAGTCGGTTCGGGTGTATCCAATGACGCAGCGATATAATCAGGCTTCTGATCTTTAATGATCTTCAGCAACGTATTGGAAAGACCGTAGACCGCGTTGGCTGGCTGACCATCTGCAGAGGTAAGCGGTGGCAAAGCATGAAAGAACCGGTGGATCAGCGCGTTAGAATCAATAAGCAGAAGGGTCTTCATCAGGTTAAGTATATAAAGAAAGGCCCCGATTTAGAAATCGGGGTATTCGGGAAAAACAAATGGATCAATGATCGTCGTAGCCGGATCCCAGTCCGGTAAACGTTCAAATTTGTAAGAAACCAGTTCGTCAAAAAAATTGTACCACGCAGTTACGAGGATATTGTGCCCGGTCTGTGGCACGTAGCCTCCGGACAGATTCTCCGCTGAAATCGGCAGCTGACGAGTCGCCTCAAAATAGAAAACGCGTTCGTTTTCCTCATCCCGGAATCGGTATTTGTAGGGGGTGGCGAAAAAATAGATCAGTTCGGCCTTGTCGCTGATGAAATCTACACAATCTATCTCTTCCAGGACACCCCTATAGAAGATCACGTTACGAACGGGGTAGAACTTGATTATCAAGAAAACGGCCGGAGCAACGATCACGAGGATCGCTACCACGGCCGATACTCCGACCGTGGCGATCATAAAAATTCTCCTTGCCGCGGAACTGCTTCCAGCGTAAAACTATGCGGGTCAATAATCAATGAGTCGCTCGCCTTCTTTCTTGCCATGCCCGAATTCCAACCAAATAGTGTCTTTCGGCAAAATTTCTTTTATTTTATCGGCCCATTCCACCAAAACTATGTTGGATGGATCGGCCAACACCTTATCAAAATCCAACACGTCTAACTCGCCAGCGTCGGTCAACCGATATGCGTCTACGTGATACAAACGGGAAAAGCTTGTAGCGCGGAGCTCGTAGTTTCTAAAGATGAGAAAGGTCGGGCTGGGAAGATGACGCTTGATGCCCAACGCCTTGGCGAATCCTTGCACGAAGGCCGTTTTGCCGGCGCCTAAGTCACCGACTAGCGCCACCGCACGGGAATGATCCTTATGCGGGCCGGATCTCAAAATGTCGGCGGCAATTTTCTCCGCTAGTTTGTGTGTATCGGAAATTTTCCGGGAAACTATTCTCATTACTTCAATGAAGAATCAGGCGAAGAAATGCCTAAATGCTTATAAGCGTCGGCAGTTACCACGCGGCCGGCGGGAGTGCGCGCCAACAAGCCGATGCTCATCAGATAAGGTTCATAGATATCTTCTAGATTGCCCCGATCATCATTTAGAGCGGCGGCAAGAGTAGCGGCGCCAACCGGGCCGCCGTTGAATTTTTTAATAATTGTTTCAAGCAACCGCCGATCTTGCGGTTCCAAACCCAACTTATCTACCTCCAGCATTTCCAAAGTTTTATCGGCGACATCCCCCGTAATAGTCCCAGAAGAATGCACCTCGGAATAATCCCTGGCGCGCTTGAGCAGGCGATTGGCGACACGAGGCGTGAAGCGGGCGGCGTTGGAAATTATCTTTACCGCCTCCGGAGTAATCTCTAAATTCAAAACTTTCGCGGAACGCTTCACGATCGCCTCAATATCGGGCGCCTCGTAGTAATCCAGTTTGAAAGAGGCGCCGAAGCGCGAACGTAGCGGACCGGAAAGAAGACTTGGCCGCGTGGTGGCCGCAATCAAAGTAAAAGCCGGTAGATCCAAGCTCAACATTCGTGCCGCCGGACCCTTTCCGACTATCAAATGCAACTTGCGAGCCTCCATCGCCGGATACAAAACCTCCTCGATCGTTTTGTTTAACCGGTGCGCCTCATCAATAAACAACACATCATTTTTTTCCAGATTGGTAAGCACGGCCGCCAGGTCGCCCATCTTTTCTAAAGCCGGCCCAGAAGTGATCTTTATGTTGGCGCCCAATTCTTTGGCGACCAAATGAGCCAGCGTGGTCTTTCCCAAACCGGCCTGGCCGTAGAACAACAGATGATCGCAAGCTTCTCCGCGTTTCTTGGCGGCTTCCAAGATTACATGCAGATTTTTCTTGGTTTTTTCCTGCCCGACATAATCCGCCCAGCTGCTTGGACGTAAAATAGAATCAATTGTGAATTCGTCGGTCGGTAATTTGTTGTCCATAAGGGGGCTTGACCAATTTCTCCTATATTATACTATTTCTCCTTGTGCGCGCGTAAGGTATTGACAATCTCCTAACCTTATGATAAGATAACGCGAGTTGAAAATATTGATCTGTGGGCGGGAATTTTCTTTAGCACTTTGGATGGTTTGGCTTCGGCTGGACTTCTCCTCGAGGGAATTCTAACCTTTTCTAAATTTATTTAGAAAAGCCTTTATATATCTCCCGACTTACCTCGGGATTTGCCCACAGATCAATGTCTTCAACTCTTGAATGGTCCCGCATCGCGGGGCCGTTTTTGTTTTTTTAAAGAACACGCGCTTTCACCACTGCAGGGGCCCCGTTACTCCCTCCACTTCATCAAATGTCGTAACTCCGGATAGCGTCTTGAGTATCCCATCCTGCTGCATAGTTACCATGCCCTGCTTAATAGCGTAATGCTGAATAACCGCCTCTCCGATCTCCGGCGTGATCATTCCTTCTAATCCCTCATCAACCAAAAGCAGTTCTATCACGGCGATGCGGCCACGATAACCGATACCGGAGCATTTCAAACAGCCCTTCGGCTTAAACATTGTCGGTTTTCCATAATCTTTCCGGTCCACTCTTTTTGGTAGCTTGCCAAAAAAACTTTTTATCTTAGCGTCCAAGTCGGCGGGAATTTTCTCCGGTACTTTGCAGTGTTCACAAAGTACCCGCACCAAGCGTTGAGCGATGATCAAGTCCATTGCCGGCCCCAAACTACCGGGCTTAACTCCCAGATCCAAAAAACGGGGGATCGCGCCGGCTGCCGAGTTGGCATGTAGAGTTGAGAACACCAAATGGCCGGTCAGGGCGGCTTGAATGGCAATGTCACCGGTCTCTTTGTCCCGGACTTCACCAACGAGAATTACATCCGGGTCCTGACGCATAATTGATCGCAGTCCGGAAGCAAAGTCGTAACCGGCCTCCGCGTCAACCTGCGTCTGCTCTACTCCCTGTAGATGATACTCAATAGGATCTTCAATAGTAATAATGCTGATGCCGCCAGAAACTTTGCTCAACAAGAAAGCATAAAGGGTGGTGGTTTTACCGGAACCGGTCGGGCCGGTGTTCAGGATCATACCATTCGGTTTTTTTAGTTCTTCGGAAATGATCGCCAGGTCGTCTTTCCGCAAACCCAACTGCGCCAAAGTGATCCGGATCGCCGAAGGATCTAAAATGCGCATCACGATCGTCTCTCCATACTCCGAAGGGATCACGGAAACACGCATTTCAATATCCGCGCCGCTAAGCCCAATAGTAAAACGTCCATCCTGCGGAGCGTTGGAAACGTTCAGTTTCAAATTGGAAAGTAGTTTGATCCGAGAAACTAAAGATCGATAAACTTCTTTAGAAAGGCCATCCACAACATCCTGCAGATCGCCGTCGATCCGGAAACGCAAACGCACGCCTTTCTCTTCCGCTTCAAAGTGAATATCGGAGGCGCGGTTATTCATTGCGCCGGCCAACACGACTTCCAAGATCAGTCCCGTGGACGAAGCCTTGGAATCAAATCCCAGGATCTCTTTTTTAACCTTCTCGACATCGGTCAGTTTTTGTTTGAGTTCCAAGATCCGGTCCGCCTCGATCGCCACCTTACCGGTGATCTCGTCAGAGGTTGCTGCCAAAAATCTGTAAAAACTCCAAACGTGCGCCAAACCGCTCAATGAGACGGTGAAAAGCTTCACTTGGCGGCCGTCGGACTCAAATTTTTTAACCAAACCGGCTACTTCTGAAGATTTCGGGCTGAAAGCGGCCAAGGCCATTTCCTTTTCTTTAAATTGAAAAGGCGCGACTAATAATCGCCGCGCCTCATCTTCTTTGATGATCTTGAGAGCATCGATCTGGACAGGGGCAGTCGCCAGATTCAAATAAGGAACATCGATCTGGGACGCCCTATTCTGCGCGTCTTTTTCTTCGGCCTCCCGCCGGATCTTTAGGAGCTGTTCATCTAGAGTTTTTAAGGCCTGGACCATTAATCCAATCCTAGAACAGGTTTTTGGGGGCGTAAAGAGGATAAAATCACTCTTATTGACAGGGATCCAAGATTATGCTAGGATATGCGTGTTAGAAATTGGTCTTTGAAAGGCAAAAAAAACAACTCTAATTTGGGAGGAGGCCCGTGAGAAAGATTTTTCTGGTATTGCTGATGATCGTTCCGATGTTTTTGTGCGGGTGTCAGGCGACACTCGGAAACATCGGCGGCTGGGCCATCTGGTCGGCAACGGCCAGCAACTGGACCATCGTGAATAACACGACTGATGCCAGATTTCTGGTCCTGCTGAACGGCCGGGTGAAAAATCAGTATTATGTCCAGCCGGGCGATTCGTTCTCTTTTGAAGTGCGGAACTTTTCCGACATTTCGAAAGAATACACACTCGTCGTAAAAGCCGAGGACTGCAACGGGAACACGATCGGCGTAACAACGCGGTCGTTCTCCTTGGGCAGGTACGAAGCTCGCGCGGAATCTTGGGTGATCAACACCTCGGACCTGCAGATGAGGAATTGAAATCGGTCGGGCGGGTGGCGGAAATGGCAGACGCGCTGGATTTAAAATCCGGTGGCCTAACAGCCGTGAGGGTTCAATTCCCTCCCCGGCCCATATCTTTTCGGGAACTGTCCCGGAAAGAAAAACAAAAAACTCTTTTCTAGGAGACCGGCATGAAAATCGTGATGATGGAGACGTTTAGGGGCCTGCTCCACTCGATGGTGCAAGGCCAACAGGATGCCGGATCGAACGGCACCAGGCGGTACGCGACAAGCCCGCCGGCAGTACGTATTCCACCGGAAAAACTGGGCGAGAAGGCCACAGCGAAGATCACGAAGTCGGCGATGGCGCTGGAGATCGAAGAGTTCATCAAGGAAGCCAGCAAAGGAAAGACGGGCTTCCAGACTTCCCTCATCATCACGCCGGCGGAAAAACAGGAATTCACGGTGATCGTCTGCTGCTCCTGGGATGAGGCCGAGCCGATGGAAGCCGAAAAAGAAAGACCGAAAACGGTTGCGGCCGTTTCGCCCTGGAGCCCGATACCGGAAGTCGCGGCCGCAAGTTAATGTCAGCGCAGTACCCACGCGAAAGCGTGGGGCTTTTTTTATTTAAGATTTTCAATATGATGTAGGTATGTCCGGTCATAATAAATGGAGTCAGATCAAAGACCGAAAGGGAGCCCAGGACGCCAAAAAAAGCCTGTCTTTCTCAAAACTACTCGCGGTGGTCGCTTTGCACGCCAAGCGAGATCCGAACCCCGATACCAACTTGCAGCTTAGGTCGGCTATTGATCGGGCGAGGGCCGGAAATGTACCTCTCGACAACATCCAGCGCGCGGTCAATAAAGCATCCGAATCCAAAGACCTTACCGAGGTTACCATCGAGGCCTACGGCCCGGACGGCGTGGGAATGATCATTGAGGCGATCACCGATAACAGCAATCGCACTATCGCGGAGATCCGACACCTACTGGATGAGAACGGCGCGAAAATGGCAAACCAGGGTAGCGTGCTTTGGTCTTTTGAAAAAGTGGATGGCGAATGGAAAGCAAAATTTACCCAAGCCGCTACCGCCGAAGGGAAGACTAAGCTGGAGGCTCTTAAGAGGGCGATAGAAGAACACAACGACGTCCAAAACGTTATAACTAACGAGGGCTAAAGTTCTATGAGAATACTAGGCATTGACCCGGGAACATCCAGGATCGGATTCGGCGTCATTGAAACGGCCGGCGGGCTTCGCTTGGTGGATTATGGCGTGATCGAAGCGCGCGAAAAAACCCTGACCGAAAAGATCGCCAACTTTTCCAAAAAATTCGAGAAGTTGGTGAAAGACACCAATCCGGAACTGGCCGCTATTGAGAAACTTTTCTTCGCCAAAAATCAGAAAACCGCTTTAGCGGTCGCGCAAGCCAGAGGGGTGCTGATGGCGGCGCTGATCGCCAAAGATATACCGATAGTTGAGTACGGCCCGACCGAAGTTAAATCAAACATTACCGGCAACGGGCTTGCCGATAAGCAGGGTGTTGCTAAAATGGTAAAAAGTATTTTAAAGGTTTCAGAGCTGAAGGGTTACGATGATGCCGTTGATGCGATCGCGATCGCCATCACCGCCGCCAGCCACCAAAAGCTAAACGGGCTATTGACACCGAAAGGAACCGATATATAATCCTTTTTATTATTCAGCAAAAATAACTTCAAAGGTCGCTCTATGCAAAAACAAAAAATGACGGAGGACAATTACATCTACAACATGGCCGAGGATGATGATCTGGATGAAATGGACGAAGAAGAAACTGAAGACGATAACGATGATCTTGTAACCGACGATGAGGATGGGGAAGAAAAAACGGAAAGCGTAGAAAAACTCAAAGAAAAGGAATTATCCGAAGAAGACGAGTATTAAAACGAACTTAAAGCCCCCGGGTTGAACCCGGGGGCTTTAAGTTATAATATAAATAACCTTAAATGACCTTGATGAGAACGGCCATAAAATTCCTGGTCAACTTTACAAGAAATAATTACCGATACCTGCTGGCAGGAGCCGGCGGTTTATTGTTTTTAGGCCTAGTTTATCTTTTCTTTCTGATCAAAGACCTCCCGGACACAACTCTGCTCGCTAGCCGTCAGGTCTCCGAATCCACGAAGATCTATGACAAGACCGGCGGGGTCTTGTTATATGAGATACACGGCGAGGAAAAAAGAACAGTGATCTCATTTGATGAGATCCCGGATTATGTCAAAAAGGCGACCGTCGCCATTGAAGATGAAAATTTTTATAACCACGGGGCGGTAGACTGGAAAGGTATCGCCAGGGCCTTTCTGACCAATATTGTCCGTGGCCGGATCTCTCAAGGCGGATCCACGATCACCCAGCAACTTGCCAAGAACGCCTTCCTGACCGACGCCCAAACTATTACCCGAAAACTAAGAGAGCTGGTGCTGGCCATCAAGCTTGAGAGAAAATACACCAAAGACGAAATATTAAATCTATATCTTAACCAGATACCTTATGGATCCAACGCTTACGGCATTCAGGCAGCCAGCCAAACTTTTTTCAATAAAAACGCCAAGGATCTGACCTTGTCGGAAGCTGCCTTATTGGCCGGATTGCCAAAGGCGCCGTCTTATTTTTCTCCCTATGGAGCTCACCTAAAAGACGCTGTGGCGCGCAGGAACACGATCCTGGAAAAAATGGCGGAGCTGGGATCCATTAACGAACAGGAAAAAAGCGGGGCGGAGAAGGTTAAACTTGAATTTGCTCCGGGACTAACGACGATCAAAGCGCCGCACTTCGCGATCATGGTGCAAGATTATCTGAACCAAAAATATGGCGAGGATTACGTGCGCACCGCCGGACTAAAGGTGATCACTACTCTTGATTGGAATCTGCAACAGGTGGCGGAAAGAGTGGTATCGGAGGGCGCGCAGCGGAATGAAGAATTGTATGCCGGAAAAAATTCCGCCCTGGTCGCCCAAGACGCGAATACCGGCCAGGTTCTGGCCTTGGTAGGTTCGCGTGATTATTTTGATACCGCCAACGACGGTAATTTTAACGTGGCCGTGCAAGGATTGCGCCAGCCGGGTTCAACGATCAAACCTTTCGCCTACATCGCCGCTTTTAAAAAAGGCTACACGCCCGACACAATCGTTTTTGACGTGGAAACCGAATTTGACGCCACCGGGGATCCGGATAAAAGCTATAAACCGCAGAACTTTGATGAAAAATTCCGCGGTCCGGTTACCTTGCGTCAAGGATTAAGCCAATCTATCAATATTCCATCCATTAAGACTCTCTATCTAGCCGGAATAGATAACGTTCTTAATTTAGCAAAAGCCTTTGGCATCACCACTTTGACCGAGCGCAGCCGCTACGGCCTTTCCCTGGTGCTGGGCGGAGGCGAAGCCAAGCTGATCGATATGGTCAACGCTTACTCGGTTTTCGCCCAAGACGGCATTAAACATACCCAGAGTTTTATTGTGCAGGTTTCCGATAAGGACAAGATCCTGGAGCAGTATTCCGATGAACCGGAAAATGTTATTGAACCGCAATATACCCGGTTGATCAATAATATTTTATCCGATACGGAAAGCCGGGCCGCTCTTTTCCAGAATAGTCTCGGTTTAACCATCTTCCCTAATCAAGAAGTGGCCATGAAAACCGGCACTACCAATGACTACCGCGATGCCTGGACCATCGGCTACACCAAATCTATCGTTGTCGGCGTTTGGGCAGGTAACAACGACAATACTCCAATGCAAAAGCACGGCAGCAGTATTTTAGCGGCCGTTCCGATCTGGAGCGCCTTCATGCGGGAGGCTCTGAAAGACCGGCCAACCGACACTTTCACCCAACCCGATCCGATCGTTGTGGAGAAACCAATGCTCAAAGGAGAGTATGTGGTTAATTATTCTCTGGGCAGTGAACAATATCCCCAAGTGCATGATATTTTGTACTATGTGAATAAAAACGATCCGCTGGGACCAGACCCGGAGGATCCAACGCAAGACTCGCAATATACTAACTGGGAGGATCCAACGATCGCCTGGGCGAAAGCCAATATCCCGAATTTCGATCAAACCTACAACAAACCACTACCGGCCGGCGCTTATGTGAAAGATAGTTCAGCAAACAATTTAAGTTTGGACGTGATATCTCCGAACAATGGAGGTTTTATTAAAAATCCATTAGTGATCGTGGCGAACGTAAGATCCTCCACTAACATCAAAGACCTGGAGGTTTATTTCAACGATAAACTGATCGATGAACAACTTAATTCCGGCAAAGAATTCACTTACGCAAAAAATCTGAACCTGATCAATATTGATCTGCAAAACACGATGAAGATAGTTCTGACCGATGAATTCAACAATAAGACTTCCAAAAATCTGATACTCTATAAATAAGTATTCAGTATATTGTATAAAGTATTAAGTATTTCCATACCGAATACTCAATACCGTATACTTTATACTGTCTTAATGGGCATTAAGATATAGAAATATGACAAGTCTTCTACCGGCTTAATAATGGACGGTTTATTGGTGTCGTTTACGCCAAAGACCAAGTTCTCATTATCAATAACTTTCAGGCCATCCAGGAAATAACGCCAATTAAAGGCGATCTCTCCGAATCCTTTTCCTTTGAATTTTATCGGGATCATATAATTATTCTCTCCCAGATATTGGCTGGCGGAATAAACTTCTAATACTTTTTGATTCTCGTTTATTTTTATCTTTATATCATTAGTTTTTCCGGAAAAATTACTGGCTAATTTTATCGCATTAACCAACTGATCCTTATTGATCGTTACTTCGTTATCAACCGCCTTAGGAATGATCTGCTCATAATCCGGATATTCGCCATCGATCAGTCTGGAGATAAGTTCCGTATCTTCATTCTTAAAAAGCACCTGGTTAGTATCCATAAATATCTTTACTGGTTGATTCTCCGGGAATATTTTTATCACTTCGCTTATCGTCTTCAAAGGAATAGTTACTTTAAATCCTTGATCAAAATTGGTCTTAAATTGAGTATTATTGATCGTCTTTTGAGCCAACCGAAAAGCATCGGTCGCCACTAATTTCATTTGAGTTATCTGAAAATCCATCAAAATACCGCTAATTTCCGGCCGGATCTCGGAGATTTGAGCGGCATTCAGAACTTTATAGATAGAATCTTTAAGGAAAGTGTTATCTATCTCTATAAAATTATCTTCATTCTCTATTTTCGGAATGATCGGGAACTCTTCCTGGTTGACTCCTTGAATTTTGGCGCTGTAATTATCGGTTTTGAAAATAAGATTATTACCTTCGGTTTCCAAAGTTATTCTTTCATTATCGCTGTTATTCACTAGACTATAGAAAGTTGAGAAAGGAATAGTTAATCCTCCTTCTTCAATTATTTTTCCCGATGTCATTCTAGTGATGGCCAAATTCAAATTAGTGGCGGCGATCTTGATCCGGTTATTGTAAGTTTTTAAAAGAACATTTTTCAGGATAGGTAAACTGCTATTTTCTGAAATAGCTTTTTCTACGGCAGACAGCGATTCTTTTAGGTTCCCTCTTAGTATTATTATTTTCATTAAGATAATTAGTAGTAGTAATAGAGACTGTGGATTTGTGGATAATTATTTCCGGAACTTAATTTCTTGAAAGGGGATCTGGCTTCTCCAGTTTCAGTTTCCAAAAATGGCTGTGGATGAATTGCATATATTATCTTAACTCTTTGTTAACTTCTCCTTGATCAGCATGATCTTATGATTTAATTGCTGATTTTTATTAACATCTTGTGAGATCTTTTCAAATGCGTACATAGCTGTGGTGTGGTCCCTCTTCCCCAACTTCTCCCCAATAAAAGGAAACGAAAGGTTGAGGATGTCACGTAGTAGATACATCGCTATTTGCCGTGGTTCCACGATCTCTTTTTTCCGGCAGCGCCCGATCATATCCGTGGTTGGCACGTCAAAGAACTCCGCCACTGTTTTTATGACCTGCCCGGGATTAAGGTTCTGTTGGATCGGCGACTGCACGTTCTCGCCGATGATCTGATCGGCTACTTTTAACGTAATTTCCTGGTTCTTAGACTGTTGGTAGAAGATGATTCGGTTCAATACCCCCTCAAGCTCCCGGAGGTTCTTTTTCACCTTATTGGCGATCAAATTCACCACCTCTTCGGAGATATTAATCCCTTTCTCTTGAGCTTTAGCCTTCAAAACCGCCACTCTAAGCTCATAATCGGGCTGGCCGATATCACAGATCATTCCGCCCTCAAAACGTGAGCGCAGGCGTTCTTCCAGGGTTGGAATGAAGCTCGGAGGCCGATCGGAAGAAATGATTATCTGCTTGTTATTTTCATATAGAGCGTTGAAGGTGTGAAAGAACTCTTCTTCGGTCCGGGCTTTTCCGCCGATGAATTGAATGTCATCAATTATCAAAACGTCTATCAGGCGATATTTTTCTTTGATGGTTTCCATTCTTTTATTGCGCATTGCCCAGATCACCTCGTTGGTGAATTTCTCGGAAGGCACGTATTTCACTTTTATGCGGTTCTGGTAAAGATTTTTCGCCTCGTTGCCGATGGCTTGGATCAGGTGAGTTTTCCCTACCCCAACGCCGCCGTGTATAAAAAGCGGATTGTATTTCCGACCAACATCTTTAATGATCGCCTGCGCGGCGGCATACGCCATTTCGTTGGAAGAGCCGACTACGAAAGAATTCAAAGAGTATTTCGGATTTAAATTGGATTCCGGATCGATCTTCAACTCGTTGAATATCTGCTGATTTGCCGGAACGGCTACCTTGGCCTTGCTCTCCGCGATCTTTGCGGTCATATCCAAGTTATTGTGGACAATGAAGTCTATTTTTTTGGTGTTGTCGTCCAGATTACGGATCGCGCCAAGCACGATCTTGTAATATTTATCCTGCACCCAGTCTTTCGCGAAATTACTTTGCAGGCCAACCAAAGCCACTCCGTCTTTTTTATCCATCAAGCGGCTGTTCTTGAACCAAGTAAGGAAATTCGGTTTTGACATCTGGACCTCTATCTCCCCTAACGCCGATTTCCAGAGTTCTTCTAAGTTCATGAGTTAATTTTAAAAAACTTTTTCATAAAGAAGATAGGTGCAGATTTAATAATATGTTAATTATATGTGGATAACTCCCAAATTGCTACAAGCGCAGCTTGTTTTGCAATTTGAGGACCCTGCACTTAGGGAAAAATGGCAAAAATCTTGGATATTGATAAAATTTCCTAAAAGATTTAGTATATATTTAATAACAGTCTAAGTGCGGGGTGATGATTTTGTGATCAATCGCTTCGCTCTTGAACAAAATTCATCATGTCACGGACCTATCAACCTAAAAAAAGGAAGCGCGCGCGAACTCATGGCTTCTTAAAGCGCAGCCGAACCCATGGAGGCCGTCGTACTCTTCAGGCGCGCCGCCGTAAGGGTCGCCATAAGCTGACGGTATAGTATTCGGTATACAGTATTAAGTATTTGGTATTGGATCTTATACAAAATACTGAATACATAATACGGAATACTATTTTCGAGCAATGATCGCGAAAAAATACAAGCTTCCGATCCAACTTTTCCCCGGTAAACGGGGAAAGTTGCTTAAAAGCCCTTGTTTCACTCTTAAGGTATTCAATCCCGAGCTGGGTTTCAGCCGTTTTGGAGTTACGATCAGCTCCAAGACCGCCCCGAAGGCGACAATGCGTAATAAGCTCAAGAGAGCCGTATTTAATTTCTTTAAGGAGAATGGCCCCAGGCTGGCTGTTGCGGACTATTGGTTGACCATACTGTCGCCCGCGGTTGGCTTGTCTGAAGAAGGCTTTGCCTCGGAGTTGAAATCCATACTTGATACTAAATACTAGCTGCTAGATACTATTCATATGGCCAATATCTTCCATATAGTTTTATACCAGCCGATGTTCAACGCGCTGGTTTTTCTTTATAAGTACGTTGCTTTTGAGGACTTAGGCGTGGCGATCATTCTTTTAACTATTGTCATCCGGGCGATCCTCTACCCGCTCTTCTATCACAGCTTCAAGAACCAGACTTTGATGCAGAAGATCCAGCCGGAGATCCAAAAGATCCAACACGATCACAAAGATGACAAAGAAAAACAAGCGCAGGCCTTGTTGGCGCTTTATAAGCAACACAAAGTTAATCCTTTTTCCGGGTTTCTGCTGATCCTGGTCCAACTGCCGGTGCTGATCGTGCTCTACCGTTTGTTCCTGGCGGGCCTCTCTCCGGAATCTTTTACTAATCTTTACTCATTTATTTCCGCTCCAGCCGTCATCCACAACATCTTCCTGGGCTTGATTGATTTGAAGAGCCGCAGTATATTGATTGTAGTTTTTGCGGCTATCCTGCAGTATTTACAGGCCAGATTGAGTCTGCCGAAGAGATCCAGCAATGATAACTCGGCGACAGCTAAGATGGCCCGCAATATGACCTTTATCGGTCCGGTGCTTTCAATGGTCATCTTAAGCAACCTGCCGTCCGCCATCGGATTATATTGGCTGACCTCATCGGCCTTCTCTATTCTGCAGCAGTTGATCGTGAATAAATCTATAAAAAAACATGAACGAGGAATTCAAAACGAAAATAAGAACGATCCTGGACTTGCTCGGCCTTAAGGAGCCAAGCATTGATTTTAGCGCCGAGAATCGTAAGATCATCGTCTTCGTGAATGAGGGTGAATGGCTTAAAAAGCACCTGCCCTATTTAGTTGCCGACTTTGAACGCTTGGCCAACCTTTTGGCGAAGAAGCATGGCATAGAAGAAAATTTATTCGTAGACATCAACAACTATCGTAAAGAGCGGGAGAATCTGATCGTGGAGTTGGCGAAAGCGGCCGCTAGGAAGGTGCTGATGACAAAAGCGGAGGTCAAACTACCGGCGATGAATGCCTACGAGCGCCGTCTGGTCCACATGGAGCTCTCCACCCGTCCGGATGTGAAAAGCGAGAGCATGGGTGAAGGTAAAGAGCGTTACGTGATCGTTAAGCCGATATAAATCAAAAACCTCCCCCGTAATGCGGGGGAGGTTTTTGATTATAGGGGAAGGCTGTAAAGTTTGTGGTCGTATTCGTTCAGTATTAGTAGGCGATTGGTCTGTTTTTCGATGTGGCTGGCGTGGAATTTTATGCCAATGGCATTGCCGCTAAGAAATTGTCTGGATGATAATTTGGACGCGCTCAAGTCGAAGGAGTTGATGGTGTAGATAGATTCATCTGATCGCGAGGACTGCTTCAGCTCCCCATTGGAAAGGTCGCGAGATGCGACGGAATCCTGAGCCGTGGCGGCGCTGCAGTAGATTACCGGTTCGTCAAAAAAGCATTTGGATGGCAAGGTTTTCAGATAGATCGAGTTAGTTGTCTGGTTGTTGGAGTTGATCAGAGACAGGGCTCCATTAGACCATTTCAGGCCAATATTCTTAATCGCCCACCAGCGAATGGACAGATCCTTTTCTTCTCGCGCTAGAATCTTGAGAGTTTTTGTTTTTAGATCATACGACCAGACAGAATTTGGATTTTGGCTTGATGGCTTTTCGGATAAGTAAATAACGTTTGCCAGTCCCCAATCCAAAACCAGGTCCTGCTGGTTAATCCTTAATAGTTCGGAAGATTTCCCGGAGGCTACGTCCATCGTATTTAACCGACTGATGCCGTTAATGGTTTTTAGATAAGCGATCCGGTTATTGGATAGCGGATCCCAATCGGCCGCGGTGGTTCCTTGCGGTAGAGGTTGAAAGTTTTTCTTATTGACGTTGAAGATGGAGAATGTCGGCGCTTGTGGGTAGCCGAGGGCGACTAAAGCCATTAAGCCATCGGTTGAAGGAGCGATCCAATTAAGGCCGGGGATTGCTTGCGCGCTGATCACTTGACCGGCGCCCTGCGCCGCCAATTTCAAAATTTGTCCGATGGAGTTAACGTAATAAACGTCTCCGGTTTTCGGATTGGTCCAAAAATCAAATACTTTTTCGCTGGTTAGGACTTCCAGTTTGCCGGCTGCGGCAACGCCGACGTTGTTGCCAGCCGGAGAGCTAGTGGTTGGGCCAGCGGGAGTGACTAGGGATTGCCAAACGAAATATCCGCCCGCTAGAACGATCGCTGCAATAACTACCGAAACAATGATCTTACCTAGAGTGTTCATGGTTTATGGCTGGGGTTTAGACTGTTGCTCTAAGGCTTGGAGCTCCGAATTCAGCTTTGTCAGCTGATCTTGGTTCACCCGGACCTTTTGTTGGTAATCTATCTCTGCGGCAGTGTCCGCTGCCTCAACGTTTTGATACTGGTTCCAAACAGCGGTGAATGCGTCGATTGGATGTATTGCATCCTTCCCAAGCGCATAAATTATTTTTGCATAATCAATCGGGCCAAGAGACTCTAGATAACCGACGGGATCGGAAGTGATTTGGCCAAGGTCAACACCCACCTGATCATTGAGTTTTTTTAGGTCATTATTCAGTTGGTTGACGGATATATTATAGTCATCCTGTGAGCGTCTTAGCAGGGCCGTTTGTTTTTCTATCTCGGCTTGTTTGAGCGCAATCTGGGTTTCCAATGAAACCTTGCCGGTGGCGGCCTTTTCATCCGCTGCCCTCTTTTCTAGAGCGGCTACTTTGTCTTTCGCTGCGGCGTATGCCGATTGGTCTGTTTTCCATTTATCAATTAACTGATTAAATTCCGCGGCATTTTTTGCAAAATCAAACTCTTGTTTCCCGATACTTTTCAGTTCCGGCAATCTTAGAGTCGTCAGCTTGGGATCAATGGTTCTTAGGATCAGCACCGCTCCTAGAAGCATCGCCACTCCCAAAACCGCGTTCAGGATCATATCTTTGGCTTCGGATTGGGCGGAGATGTTTCCGGCGGAAGTGGTCCATTTCAGGCCGGCATAGATAATGATCGCCATCGCTATTAACATCCCGAAGCCGATGCCGAAATTGTAGATGCCTTTTATATATTGCAGAGGATCGGTTTCGGTTGGTGATATTCCGGGAATTGGCACGATCAGCTTGAAGTTCGCGGCGGGCGCCTGCGGCTGGGCATCTGAATTCTGCGGAGGCTGATACCCGGGCTGCTGCGCTTGGGGATTCAAAGGTTCTTGGCTTCCGCCCGGTCCAATGAGCGCCGCTTCGGCTCTTGCGTTCGCGGCCCTAGCTTCCAGTGTTTTAGCTTGTGAAATTGCCGATGTATAAGCCGCGCTATCTTCCCCTTCCGTTGCCTTCGCTCTAGCTGCCACTATTCTGTATCCTACCGCCTGCTGATCAAAGTCTGCCGCTTGAGCCATTAGTTCATCATAGGTTGCGGCTAGAACGGCCGAGCAGGTCATAAAGAGAGTTAATCCGACACACAAAGCGCAGACTATTTGCTTTTTGTTGATCATTTGTTTACTTGAATTGATTGACTGGCGATTTCCAAAGGCTTGAGAGTATTTTGCGCCTCAACTTTCAGGCTGACCTCGGATCCGGCGGGAAGTTGTGACAGATCCAGGTTGATCTTAGTCGGGTCTTTCACCAGACCGGTTGCCCGTTGCCCGTTGGCTGACCAGTTGATGCGGATCTGATCCACATCGGTGACATTGAAAAAATAAAGCAGGGCTTCGAACATATTCCCGCCGCCGCCGATAACTACTTCCGGACGAGCGAGCGGGATAGTGACGATCTTTTCCAAGTCGCCACCACCATAGTTTTTTACCGTAATATCAATAGTCTGATTGCCTCGAAAACCATCGGCGGTGAAGGAAATATTTTTTAAGCCAACGCCGGATTTTAGATCTTCGCCGTTGACCAGCCAGTGTATCTCGCTCCCGGATAAGTTAGCGATCTTGCCGCTATCGATCAGCTCCAACGCCATATCGATCTTTGAGCCGTCGATCGGCAGAATTTTACCTTGAAAATTCGCCGGGGCGTAGTTATTGGATTTCCAGGTGACCATCAGTTCGGGCGCGGTTTGGGCGGTTGCCAGAGTAGAAAGTAGAAATACAAAACTAAAAGCCACAACTGGAATTCCTAAAATTTTTATGTTCAAAGATTTAAAAGTCATTTTTGCGCTGGAACCGACAGGGCTTTTTTCGGATTTTTGATATTTACAGCGGAAGCGGCATTGGCGACTTTAGCCAATTTGCTATTGGGATGCCGGTCCATATAAATAGCTACGATCATTTCGACCGTATAGCCCGGTAAGGCGCTTATGACCGGTATCACTTCTATTATACTACCAATTGCGGCGTATTTGCTTTGCACACCCTTCATCTTAAAGTACAGCCAGGTGGCCGGCACCATAATGATCCAAACGATCCAGTTAACGACCGGAATGATGCTCAAAAGATCAGCAATGACGGCGAGAATGATCCACAGAATCGCCTCGGGGGTGGAGATTTTGGGTTCGTTTTCCATCGTGGTTATTGTTGCTGTTCCAGCAGCTGCTCCGGCTTGGTTGTGATGACTTGGTCTTCGGTGTAGGAGGCAACGATCTGGATCGCTACATGGTTAGGACCGGCAAAGAACAATCCCTGACCGACGCCGGCATCCAGCAGCAACCCCTTTTCCGTGTCTGTCAAACCGAAGGTTTTTGCCACTAAGTCGATCATCGCCGGAGATTGCTTAAGCAGCAGCTGAATAGAAGAGTTGGTGACGATCGGGCGGCCGTAGGGAGAATTCACGAAGTCCTCCACATCTTGCGTGATGGTGGTGATACCCAAGAAATACTTGCGGGCGCGCTTTACCAGACCGAATAAGAAAGAAGCCCCGTCTTTATATTTCATCATCCACCAGGCCTCATCAATGATCATCACCCGTTTTTTCAATTCGGCGCGGATCAGATTCCAGATGAAATTCAAAATTATATAGATGGCGATCGGGCGGAGTTCATCCTCCAGATCGCGGATAGAGAACACGATCAGCCGGTTACGGATATCAATGTTGGTGGACTGGTTGGTGAAGCCGGCATAACTGCCTTTAGTGAAGCGATACAGCCGCTCGGCCAGCTTGCGGCCGCCCTCCATATTCTCCAGAACGGTCTGCAGATTTTCCAGCATCGGCGGAGTGGCTTTGGAAAAATCCTTTCCGGCTACGATATCAAAAGCGGCATAAGTTTCCGAAATGGCCTGGTCCAAAAGGGATTCTTCCTCGGTATTCATTTCCCCCAGCATTATCTTCAACAAACCTGCCAAGTTCACTATATGCGACTTCAAAACATCCGCCGGATTTTCTCCTTGTGGTACGATCGGGATATCAAAGGGGTTAATGTGATTGTCGGAGGCGAGCGAAATTTTAAAGAAACTGCCGCCGACGGTCTTGGCCAGCTGCTCGTATTCATTTTCCGGATCAATGATCAGCACGTCGGTTCCGGTCATCAGTAATCTCAAAGCTTCTAGCTTGGTGGCATAGGATTTACCGGCGCCGGACTTCGCGAAGATCACCAGATTGGCGTTTTCCAGCGAGAACCGATCAAAAATTATCAGCGTGTTGTTGTTGCGATTCACCCCGTAAAGCAATCCGTCATCGGAGGTAAGGTTAGCGGAAACAAATGGAAAGAAAGAAGAAACCGGCCCCGAATTTAGGGGCGTATGGATCAAAAGGTGGTCGGTGCCTAGCGGGAAAGTAGAGGTCAGGCCGTCGATCTGTTGGAAGACCGCCGGTTTTGCGTAGATCAATTTACTTTCCAGTTGATAGTTGATAGTAGATTCCAGCTTATTTAGTCCCTCCAGAGTATCGGAATAGATGGTCATATATACGCCGATATTAAATAGGTGTTCCTGGCCTTGCTGGAGGGAGTCGCGCAGGGATTCGATATCTTGGAAGGCGGTTTCCAGCATTGGATTGCGCACCATTCCCTTCTCTTCTTGTTCTTGAAGCTCGGCCTGGATCTGGGCGGTTTTTTTCCGGAGGTTTTTCAGGGCGAGCGCAGTGTCTACCGGGTGGATAAAGATGGAAATATCCAATAGGTCCGGCATATTGATGATCGGAGCGAACCAGCCGGTCGCTAAAAATCGCGGGTAGGTGAATACGAAAAGAGTCTTGGCGAACTTATCCCCGATCTTTATGTAATTACTGTTCACTTCCGCCGCGGCGGGCGCGACAACATCGGCGATGGTTTTGCCTTCGGCGCCAGACTTGGCGATCTCTAAAGTTTTTTTCTCAAAAGATTCCGGATTGTATAAATTATAGAAAAGTTCTATCAGCGCTTCGCTGTCGAGAACTAAAGCTTGGAGGCCGATCGATATCAATCCCCCTACTACCCTGTCTACTCTCTGGTTCAATTGGTCGAGGTTCTGCTGGAAGTTTTTTTCTTTGTCTTCTGCCCGCAGAGCCTGCGTCGCTTCCTCGGTTTTTTTCTTTTTAAACGGGCTTAAGAATTTTTCTGCCAGTCCGGAAGCGCCTCCGATCTGGAGTTGGGCGGGGTCATAAGAGACTACCGCGAAGAACGACTTATTCATTATCGGATTTTGAGAAA
Source organism: uncultured Candidatus Saccharibacteria bacterium (assembly GCA_964503795.1). Taxonomy (GTDB): domain Bacteria; phylum Patescibacteriota; class Minisyncoccia; order UBA6257; family WO2-44-18; genus JAUSKF01. The sequence continues at coordinate 79,940 of CAZDBT010000001.1, read as the reverse complement.
CGAAGGAGCGGATGAATTCCCGATAACCGGCCAACTGAACCTTGAGCAATTCATTGGATTCCTCCTTCTCTTCCCGATCCTGCAGTTTTTGCAGATAACTGTCGGTGTTCAATCTGCGGGAGTGGATGAAAAGTTGTACTGAAAAATCCAAGCTGTTTAAAAAGTTTTGGTAGGCAAAAGTGATCAGGCCCTGCTCCTCTTCGGACTTTAGGTCAAAATTAACGCCGGAAACCATCACTATTTTCCGTAGCGCGCCGCTTTTCAAGATCAGGGTATTTTCTCTGATCGACTCTATCTCAATGAATTTTTGGGTGGGTTGAGATTCTTTGGCCATTACAATAATTATACATTAGTAGCCCTGGTCTTGTTTTCGTTGCTTTATATCGCGGAGTATCTGCGTGCCGCCAGCGCCAGTTTCTCCTTGGCGGATGGGATGGACGATCGGATTCGGCGCTGTCGGCGTCTGTTGGGTGACCGGCGACGCTGCGCCGCCCGATGGTTTTTTGGTCAACATTCCCAGCCAGAGGGTGTGGATCTTGGACGCCGGTTTTTGGGTTAGGTCCGGCATTTTCGGAGCTTCGGGCATTGAGGCGACAGCGTCTTTTCTTTGCCATAAATATAATTTAGGCCTCCATATGTATAGAGCGGCATTGACGAACAAAATTTCAAATGGGCGGCCATTGTATTTTAGGAAGGCGAAAGCGCAGGCGATCAAGCCGAGAATAATAGTGATGATCAGCCAGATCTCCAGGCGCAGGCTGAAGAACAGGAAAAAACTTAATAGGCCGGCAACTCCGATATAGCCGAATTGCTTTAAAGTGAGAGGACCGACGATCTTCGGCTCCGTTTCAATAAATTGAGGGACTTGGAATTGCGCCATTTATTTTAGCTTGTTCACCCAAGAATCGGAATCAAAAATACTATGGCTCTCCGGTTTTTGGGCGGGTTGGACATTTATTTTTACCGGGATATCGCTGGCGCCGGGAGCGTTTTCCGCCGGTTGAGGCGGAGTTACGGGCCTGGGTGGAATTGGCGGAGGGATAGGGATTGACGGAGTTGGCCGGTAGACCGGTGGATTAAGCGGGGATGTTGGCCTATTAGGTAGTTGAGCTCCAAGATAGATCATTTTTATGTCTACGCCGGATTCTTTTCGCAGCGGAACTTCAATAGGTCGGAGCATTTTCTCTTCGATCTCTTTGGCTACCGCAGCGGCCCGCAGTTGATCCAACAATAATTCCTTGGATAGGCTTTCTATTAATTTTCCAGGCGTAAGTTCCTTGTTGGCGATCCTGAAAATTAGGTACGGTATAGTGGAAATTTTTACTCCATCCAAACCCAGCCGTCTGTTCAGATCCATGATCAAATATGTCAAAGCGGCCGAGCCGAGCCAATCTTGGATGGCTTCCGGCATCGTTTCTAGCCAGTCCGTTGCGCTATTTTTTAATTCATCGGCCATTGATTGATTAGGTAATTTTTGTGTTGCCCTGTTCGTCGACTGGTTTATTGCTATTTTGTTTTCTTTGTATTTTGATGTTTCCTTGCTCGCCCCCCACAACTGGTTTAGTCGCCTTAAGAACGGTTTGTTGCTGACCTGTTGCAAGTCCGCCGGTCGCTGCCGTTTGTGGGCCAGTTTTCGGCGCCGCCGTAGGTGTTTCTGCGGGAGCCTGGGCGGCAAAGCGGAGGATCTGTTTTTCTTTATCGGTCACGTTTTCTTTGTTTTTTATTTTTTCATCAATCTTTTCCGCCATCTTCTTCAGGGCGCCCACTACCTTAACGTTAGAATATATAGCTTCCTTCGCTTTATGGTTGGAATCTTGTTCGTAAAGCTCGGAGGCCCCCTGAATGATCGCCTCCATTTTTTTCGGGGCAAGCTTCTTTGATTTAAGCAGATTCTCCAGTACATCGGCATCCATATTTTTTATCACATCCGGGCTCTTGAAGGCCTCCGGTTTTTGTTTTGCCAGATCCTCGGCCGTCATATTACTCAATGCTCTTTTCATATCGAAATCCTCCTCCATTCTTGAGGCGAGTCCAATATTATTTTCCGAGATTTTCTTTTCCACCCCCATCTTCTTTGCGCTCTTTAAATAGCCGCTCATCCTTCCTCTATCAAGTTTATCTATATCTTCAATATTTCCTTTTTGCGCGACCGCTAAGGCCCGGGCCGCCGACTCATGATCTGAAATGGCATTGCTTTGCATCAATGCCGCAAAAGATTCCTTGCTCGAATACTGCGAAACAATAGCCTTGGCGCGCTCCTCTATAGATTTCTTCGCGGCTTCTTTTGGGGCATCTGCCTTACTAAGCGCCCAGGCCTGCAGTCTTCTTCCTCCGACAGCGCCAGAAACGGCAGCGATGGTGCTGTAGGCAGAGGATGCCACCTTGGTTCCTGCCGCAGTGACCACTGCTCCACCGCCTCTTTTAGCCAATCTTCCGGCCATAGGCACTCCGGTCGCGGACATGGCCGCTCCGGTGACCCAGCCCTTAACCGTGCTTGAGGCCTTCATTATTGAATCTGACCCGGCGATGCCCATTTTTTGAGCCGCGACCAAACCGCCAAACAGCAATGCCACCTGGACTATTCCCTGAACCATCGCGGCCAGTGTTTTGATCCCAAAAACAGTTAATCCCGCGGCCACTCCACCGGTTTTAGCCAGATCCCCGCCATAACCGTTGATGAAAGTCTCAAACAGGGTAGACTCGCCGATCTTTGTGGAGGTATAAACAGCCAGATAGATGAAGAACATCAACACGGGAAGGAAGATGTTCCACTTAATGAACTCATTCCACCACTTTTTCCAATTGCCGGATAGGCTGGGGAAGATCCAGCAAAGCCAGGCGAAGGGCATTATTATCAACAGGAAGGTAATTATTATATAGCGCAATATCATCAAACCAGCGACGGAAAAGAAGGTGATCACAATTACGGAATTATAAAGAACCATCAGCGATATTGACGCGATCATTTTCAGATATGAACCGGCAGCGCCTATTTGCTCTCCGAGCGCATCGCTGGAAGGAGCGTCAATGTTAACTCTTTGGATATTCAGCGCGTTGGCCAATCCGTTGACTACATTCTCGGCTTGGTTTGGATTGCCGCCTCCCAGCTGTTTAATGAAAAAGTTCGCGAAAATATGAGACGAGTCCATGATCAAGCCGGCAAAAGTGAAGCTGAAATTGATCAGCACCGCGGCTACGATCAAATTGCGCAGCAATTTTTTGGTTTCATAGCCCTGGAGCCGGAAGATCGTGATGAAGGCGATGAAAATTATGGCCAAAGTGAAACCCAGGTTAGCGAAACTTAGGGAAACTTTGAAGCCTTCTTGCACGGCCGGAGTTTCTATGATGTGCGTGCTGAGATTGATCATCATTTGGATGACATATCCGGCTAGGGCGATCAGTTGGGCGGTGATGTAGGAAATCGCGATACCGATAGTTTCTGTCGCCCATCGGAAGACATCCGTCATGTCGCTGAATATTCCACCCACCGCGCCCGCCGCCACATCTAACGCGTCGCTTTGGGCGTGCGACAGAAAAGGAGCGGTGGCCAGAATCACGATCAGACCCAGCCCGCCAGTTATTTTTTTGTTCAAGAATTTAAACATTTTTAGTGAGAGGTGGCCTTATCCAATCCTTCGTCAATAACCCGGTTAAGCACCGCGTCCACAATAGCGGAGACATAATCGCCCAGCTGATCGGCGTTCAGTAGAAAGTCCACATTTGAACCAAGAGCTTTCGTGGTCAGATCTCCCAATGTGCTGCCGGGAGTAATGATCTTGCAGGTCGGTTTTCCCTGGTAGGCATTAGCGGACGCTCTCGCCCCGTCGGCCTGCGCTTTGAGACTGGGATATTGCGGAGTGCCAACGGCTCCGGCCGCTGCCTTCTCGAGAGCCGCGGCCTGATTGTCCAGGTTTTGTCCTTGGGCGTCTTTGACGCATTTCTTTGGAGAAGTGAATCCCTTCCCAGCTACCGCTTCATTGAGCGCGGCTAGTCCCGCCGCCTCTTTGACGCGCCCTGATTTTTCCTGGGCGTTGACCAGACTTCCTAAGAAGTTATTTTGAATTTTCCAGGATTCTCCATAGGCGACCCAGCCGCCGGTGCGGAAATCATCGGCGAAATCTTGTATGTTGCTAACGATCTTATCCAGCGTACAAGTCGCTTCTTCGCTGAACTTCTTAGGCTTTCCTCCGATTGCCAGCTGCAGTTGTAGGCTAAACGGTTCGCAGAGGAAGCCGGCGCCAAGCGACTTCGCGAAATCTCCGGCGGCGCGCTGGCCGGCGCCCTCCACGAAGCCCTGCCAGTCGGTGACGAACTGCGGTTTGCCGCCTCCTTGGATGTAGGTAATTATTTGGTCCACCACCACGTCCAGAACCGCTTTTTGGATCACTGTTTTGGCGAAGGATTCCACCCACTCTAAAAGACTCTGGTTTTTTATAGATTCATCGGTTGTGTGTACATTAGTCGTGATAGCTTGCAGGCCATCATCATGGGTAGGCACAGCCAGCGCGCCTTGTGGTTTAGCGGTCGATACATCCTGGGCATTGGTTTTAGCGGCCGTAGCTAATTCTTTAGCGACCAACTCCGCCAACTTCCCGGCCGCCGCTGAAGCGGCCGCTTTGAGGATGGTCTTGACCAGAGCGTCATTGTTCGCCGACGCATAGGCAGTTTGCGGAAGCAACGGGCCTACTGAAGTCAGTAGTACCGATAGCGCTGTGAGAATTATTGTAAATTTCTTGAGCATTAGATATTCAAATGGTTTTGGACGGCGAAGTCGGCAATTTTTTTGCTCAAATTATTCAGATCTTCGTAGGCCTTGTCGAACATTCGCATAGAGATCAAAGCGGCCAGCGGGTCGGTCTGATAATTGGAAATATTTTCAAAAAGATTTTTTTCAAAGGTGAACAGCTTGATTTTTTCCACGTGGAGCTCGGCTAGATCAGCCGGAACATCCAAGGAATACAACTCGCCTAGCGCCTGATCATAGGCGGCAATAGTTTTTCGCAGGTCTTCGGGAGTTTCTTTGCTGAAGTCGCTGGAAATTCCGGAGAAATTTCGCTCGGTGATATCTTCCGCGTTCTTGAAATAATTTTCCGCGAGACTTCTGTCGGAAATATGCAGAATATGCAGGTCGCTCAATTTTATTTCCGGATTGAACTTGGAATAATCAATGTTCATGCCATTCTGCATCAGCTTTTCCACGATCTTATCCGGGTTGGTGGCGGTGATGCTTAACTGATCGCCCAAGGTCTGCGGGCCGTCGGGATTGTTATTGATAATTTCGTCGCTGATGCCCGAAGCAATGGTTTGCACGGCCTCTTTTTGCGCTAGGGCATCGGTTGGAACGGGAGAGTTCGCGGGGATCGGTTCGTTGGCCGGTGTGGCCGGCCTATCTAGCGGAGCGGTGGCAAGTTCGCCGGGCATTCTGCTGAACAAAATCAAGGCGGCAATTGTAATTGAGCCTCCAACCAGAAAAATAGGTAGAATTTTCCTAAGCATGCGATAAAACGTCCGCCTAACGTACTACATTAGTATAGCAATTACAGAATCGTAAATTGCGGTTATTTAGTCGTGGCTGTGGACAACTAGTCGCTCGGCTATTGGCCGGAATTCCTCCCTCGACCATCGACTACCACACTCATTTCGTTTAACGGATTTTCCGCGGCCATAAAGGACGCTACGCTCCCGCAGAAAATCCTACTCCATTCGTGGGCTTAACGCCTCCGGAATCTCGCTCGGAATATCCGACCGCATCCTCGCTTAGTTGGTGAGGCGGGATAATTCTATGAGTTTAGGCAAATCTAGGTCTTGTGGACGCTCATTTCCGGTCAAATTGACCCTTTGGAGCATTTCCAGGGCTTTATTTTTGGGAATTTGGAGGCCGTCCGAGAGATTGTTTAGCAATGTTTTCCGCGGCTGCTTAAAAATAAGCTTAATTAGTCGATAGTATCGATCCGCATCCATTCTATTTTCTATTTTCTGTTTTCTAGTTTCTAGCCTTATGACTGCCGAGTCCACTTTTGGCGGCGGGTCAAAGTCTTTCGGCTTCAGGCGGGCGATAATTTCCGGCTTGGCCCAGATCTGGGTGGCGGCGGCCAGCAGATTCATTTTTGGCGGAACGGCGCAAACGCGTTCGGCGACTTCTTTTTGGATCATCAATACTGAAATGGCCGGTTTATTTTCCATTTCGCCGATCACGCGCAAAAGATGGCCGGTGATGTAGTAGGGAATGTTGCCCACGAGTTTGTATGAGGTATTCAGTATTGAGTATTCAGTATGAAGTCGGGGAATGATTTTCAGAGCATCCCCTTCAACGATCTGCCCGCCCATACTTAATACTTGATACTTAATACTTGATACTAATTCAGGGTCGCGCTCAATTGCGATCAACTTGCAGCCAATTTTTTGGCACGCTTCCAGTAATGGAATCGTCAGCGCGCCTTCGCCTGGGCCGATCTCAACCACCGTCTCGCCAGTTTTCAATTCCAAAGCGGCGATGATCTTTGGGATAACCGATTTATTTTTCAGAAAATGTTGTCCGAGCCGCTCCCCCATAATAAATCAGTGTAAAGTACAATGTGTTAAAATAAAATCAAATGCCAGAGAATGCGAATCCTGAAAAAATTGAGCTCGAGCCGGTTACTCCGACAAAATATCCGGAGGAATTGGATAAATTAGCCAAGGAGATCGAAGAAATGCAAGGTGGAAAACGAGAGGCGTTTTCGTCGGAGTTCGGCGCTGTTCCAAAAACGGAAACCGAGACGCCGAAAACCAAACAGCCCAGGAAAAGATCAGCTAAGAAGGTTGAAAAAGCGCCGGAAGTATCGGAGAAAAAAGTTGAGAAAGAACTACCGGAGCCCGCTCCAGCATTGGAAAAAAACGCTTCGGAGGTTGCGCCAGTAGAGGACCCTAATGCGAAAGAGGAAACAAGGAATCAGGAGGAAATAGACAGAGTCCGCAAAATTGGGATGCAGTTGAGGTTAGAAGACAGACCGGCCAGTCCGGGTTTTGATTATGAAAAAGTTTTAAATGATGAAAAGTTTCTGGATTTTCTGACTAAATATCCGGATGCCGAGCTGGTAGATCCTAATATTAACAAGGGAGAGATAGAGAACCGGCATAAGGTTTATGAGGCGAAAAATAGTCTCGGCAATAAATTATCCGAATTGTACAAACAAGAAATTGCTTCGCAGCTTGGGCTGCCGACCGAGGAAGGAGTAATTCAGAAAATCGTTGAATCTCTGGGCGACGAGGCGGTTAAAAATCCCGATTCCTTTATAGGTAGGGCCCAGGATTTCATCAAATATCAGTCGTTGAGATCCGATATTGAAGGGTTGAATGCGCAAATTATTGCGGCAGGCGGAGTGGAAAATAAGGAAGCGGTACGGAAAAAACTGGAGGAGACGGCCCGGAAAGAAAAATGGATCCGCAAAGACGCCACCGGCTGGCGGGGTTTTTTCAATCCCCGCAACAGCGAGATCATTGGCTGGACATTCCAGAGGCTGACTATGAATGCCGAGGCAAGAGCTTGGCACCAGTCAGCGCGCGAGATGCCAAAGGCCGAACGTAGCAAGATTTTCGCCAAGCTCGATAAAGAAATAGATGACCTGGCCAAATTTCCGGAAAAGGAGCGGGAGTTCAATAAACTAAAACAGGAGCTATTTGAGGATTTTGAGCCAATGAAGAACTTGTTCGAAGTTTTAAAGCAGAAGGCAGTGGAAAAACTACACAACATGATCCAAAAAGGCGAACACGGCATCGCGGGAATTAAGAATTTGGAAGACGCCCAGCATTATTTGGAGAAGGTAAAGTTGGGGAAGAAAGCATTTAATCTGAAAGATTTTGACCCGGAATTATTCCAGGTAGATATCGATCAGAGACTAGAGGAGCTCGTTGATGGAATGATCCGTAAGCATATTGCCGAGTTTAAGGTCGCCAGCAAACCCCTAGAATCAATGCTTGCCGGGTTCACGAAGCTCATTAACCGCGATTCGGATCCCAAGAATAGGAGCATGGTGGCCACAACTATTATGAGCGCTATTGATAAATCTATTGATAGTATCAAGGAGGGGCTGAGATCCAAACAGCCGGACGGCGCTAAAACGGAGATCGCCAAGATGCTCCTGTTACAGGTCGTTAAAAATAAACTTTTCGCAGAACTGCAAAAATAGATCATGGAAGTTGAGAAAATCATTGAACTTTTAACGGGTGGAAAGAAAGCCGAAGCCAAAAAGCAGCTGATGGAGTTTTTGGATAAAATAAAAATTTCTCCCGAAGAAGAAGCCAGAGTGTATCTGGAGCTTTCCTCGTTGTTTATGAAAGTGAATTCCGATATTTTACGGGACTATAAGGAGATCTTGGAAATCGTTTCGGAGGAATTCCGTGACCTGAATTTGAAGGAAAAAATCTTGACTCCCAGAAAATAATCTGGTAATATAGGCGCAGCTGTTTTACATCTCCAATCGAGGGCAGCAACATGCGCGCAGCCGTGATCGCTGTAGTATTGTGGTTTTGTGGCTCGACTGTATTTGCGGAAGACGCTGGTGGGCGGCCTGCGATCTTTGACCCAGATAGTTTTGCTATCAAGCCAGAAGGACATGTTCGGATCTACTATGATCCATCGGCAAACGATGGGATCTATGATCGGGCTTTCATTACCAGTCTGACTTTAAGTAGCTGCGAAGTTCTGCATTTTGCCGCCGGCGAATTGCTCTGGGGTCAGCATCCCAAGAAACAAACGCCGCTGGAAAGGATCGTTCGTTCGGTTGGTTCAGTGGTGCCGCTGGTTTTTTTGGAAATTGCGATCACCGGAGCGTCTCATGAATACGGTCATTTCCGAGCCTACAGCGTAGCTGGGATGAACGATCCGGTTTTCGGTTCTTCGGATGGAAGTAATGTGAATTATTTTGTGGATCCGGGTACCGCTATCCGGGAGATCGCTTTGCAGCAATTCATTCCGGGCGAGTTCCTGTTTGCTTCGCAAGATAACACTACTTACTACAACTGGCTGCGCGACCCGAAATATATGCCACACCGCGCGCAGTATGAGGCTTTGATCGACGGTGACGGACTGAACCAGGAACAGTACAACGCGGAGATGGTCAGCCAGAAGGTTCTCCAGGGGCGCGCTCATCCATTGGACGCGATCCCCTACTTCATCGAATCGGCGGCGCCGGTCTATTACGACCTGGGCGCTCGCGGCGATAACTCGGGCTATTCCGGCAACGACATCAGCGATTACTGCATGTGGCTGAAGACTTACGGAGTACATACCAGTGAGTCGCAGATCCGCCACATCACGCAAATTCCTAAGCTGGTCAGCAACAGCACGATTTCTTTAGTGGCGGCTTGGTTGGAATACTGGATCAACGGCGATGACGCGGTGGAACCGTTGGCGCTGAAGATCCGGAGCTTCCGGATCAACTGGCCGGACTTCTACAGCTATCTCACTATCCACGGTCCGACCGTGAAAGGCGTGGAGCGGGTTTCCTGGCGAAACTACACGGTTAATATTTCCTATGAGCGATCCTTGTCGGATGGGAGTCAGGAGGCCGGAGTTAAGTTGGAGGGCAATATCTTCCGTTGGCTCTCGGTTTCTGCTGAAGGACTACGTAATTTCAGCACTGGCGGTACCTGGGCGGAGGCGGAAGTCGCGCTGCGGCCGCTAGCGCTTTTCGGAAAGGCCGATCCCCTGCGTTGGTTCGAGGTTGGGGCGATGGGTTACTACGGCAAGGGCGACACTTTCCGCCGTGAGATCACCGGCCCGTCACTTCATTTCACCGAAGACAAGACCAGCGGCGTGAAGTGGTTCGCCGGACTGGATATTCCTTTCTAATTCAAAAATCCGCCTTGAAAGGCGGATTTTTAATTTCGATATATCGATATTTCGAAATCAGTATTCTATATACATCTCATCTTCGTCCGGCAGATCTTTTTTGCCGGTGCCCAGATCAATGAAATCGGTGAGCTCCGGAGGAATTTCATAAACAAATCTTGACGGAACTCCAGAAAGCGATAGGCATAACTTTTTCCGCGCGCGGGTCATCGCCACATACATCAGCCGGCGCTCTTCTTCCAGATCATCTAGTGAACCATAAGATCGTTGATGAGGAATTATTCCTTCCGCGCAGCCGATCACGAACACCTGATCAAATTCCAACCCCTTGGCCATATGGATGGTCATTAAGGAAACCGGAGCGACTAGCGACTGGCGACTAGTGACTAGCGATTTAGTGGGGGCGTCCGAGGACTGCATCAGCGAGATTCTCTCCAGGAATTCGTCGAGGTTCGTGAAGTTTCCGGCAAAGTTGATGAACTCGTTCACGTTTTCGATACGCTCGTGGTAATTTTTATATTCCTTTTCCAAGTATTCAAGATAGTTCGCATTTTCGATGAAGAAATTTATCAGTTCCAGTATCTTTAATTTTTCTCCAAGGCGCGGAAGTTCCTGGATCAGGTAGGCGCCGGTTTTTTTATCAAAGTTTTTGGAGAGTCGCTCGGCGCTGACGGAATCCTGCGGGTTATGGGCCAATCGCAATCCGGCGACCAGGTCTTTAATTTCCTTCCGTTCATAGAATTTCAGACCGCCGAATATTTTGTACGGAATATTGGCGGAAATTAAAGCTTGCTCAATTGCCCTAGATTGAGCATTGGTTCGGTAGATAACCGCTGTTGAGCCGTCGCGTATCTGTTCGATCTGGCTGGCCACGATCATCGCTTCTTCTTCCGGATCGGGCGCCTTGATCACCTTGATGATCTCGCCTTCAGCGTTTTCAGTCCAGAGTTCTTTCGGGGTCTGGAGTTTATTATTTTTGATCACGGCTCCAGCGGCCGTGATGATCGTGCCGGATGAGCGGTAGTTCTGTTCCAGTTTTACGATCTTGGCTTTTGGCCAGTCTCTTTTGAAATTAAGAAAGTTCCGGAAATCGGCGCCGCGGAAGCTGTAGATCGCCTGCTGGTCATCCCCTACCACGCTCAAGTTCTGGTGTTGGCCGGCCAGCTGACGGATCAGTTGGTACTGCGCGGCGTTTATATCCTGATACTCATCAACTAAAACGTATTGGTATCTTTTCTGATATTTCTCAAGGATGGCCGGCTGGTTTTCAAAAAGCCAGACTACCTTGCCGATCAGATCGTCAAAATCCAGGGCGTTGTTTTGGGCCAGAGCAGTTTCATATTTCTCAAAAACTTTACTGGTAATATTGTCAAAATCTTTTGGGGAGAGCATTTCATTTTTGATCTGGCCGAGCCGATTCTGCAGCGCGATCGGACTGATGCTGTCTTTGGAAATATCCAGCGCCTTCATTATTTTTTTGATCAGACTCAAAGAATCGTCCTGATCATAAATGGTGAACGTAGGAGTGCGATTAATTAAAGAAGCCTCATTTTTTAAAAGGCGAGCGCAAAATGAGTGAAAAGTTCCTATAAACGGAGACGGCGCTCCGGCCAGCTGCTTGACTACCCGGTCGCCCATCTCTTTGGCGGCCTTGTTGGTAAAGGTAATGGCGATAATGCTTTCCGGTTTGGCGCCTTTTTCTATCAGGCGGGCCAGGCGGGCGGTGAGGGTTTTAGTTTTGCCGGAGCCAGCTCCGGCAGCGATCAAGATCGGGCCAGTTTCGTGCTCAACAGCCTCTTTTTGGCTGTCATTTAGATTGTTGAGAATCGAGCTCATTCGTGATATTATATCAGTATTGGTAAGATAAGAACAATTTTTAATAAGCTTCCGCTGACAACCGTTATACCGGTTGTTTTGGTTCTTATGGGCATTGGCCTGAATTTTTTGGTTTTAGCTCGCAGTAACCGGGTGGCCGGCGAGGGATCGGTGATTCCCAAGGCATTTGCCGATCTGCAGGAATCGGTTGGTCTGCAGCAGGATTCGGTGACGGCCGATCAGATCCTCGGAGATAGCTTTGATGTGGCCAGTAACCCCGATGAGACCGCCGGGTTCGTGGTGGTTGATGGCGACTCAATGTTGAACGCCGGTAATCCATTAAGCACAATCCTGTCGAACCGCGACGGCCTGCTGACTTATAAGGTTCAAAAAGGAGATACGCTTTCCAAGATCGCCTCCAACTTCGGCATTTCTCTGAACACGATTTTTTGGGCGAACAGCAGCTTGGGCAATAATCTTCGGCTGGGGCAAGAGTTGGTTATCTTGCCGGTCTCCGGAGTATTACACCACGTGGAAGATGGCGATACAACTGACTCGCTGGCCGAATTTTACGGGGTTCCGCCCGCAAAGATCGTTCAATACAACAAGCAGGCATCCGGAAATTTGAAAGTCGGTTCCACATTGGTAATTCCCGGCGCGAAACCGAAACAAACTTTGGCTAGCGCTTCTTTGGCCAACCTGCCGAATTATCCCGGTTATTTCATCCTGCCAACCACTGGCTGGAACTGGGGCCAGCTGCACAATTTCAACGCGGTGGATATCGCGAATGCTTGCGGCACTCCGATCTACGCGTCCGCCGAAGGCTTAGTGGCGCACATCGGCGACCCGGGCAGCTGGAACGACGGCTACGGCGGATTCGTGGAGATAGAACATCCGAACGGCGTGGTTACTAAATACGCGCACACCGAAAAGAATTCGGTCTCGGTCGGTGATTATGTTTTGCAGGGCGATGTGATCGCCAAGATCGGCAATACCGGCATGGTACACGGCCCGACCGGCTGCCATCTGCATTTTGAAATTCACGGAGCCAGGAACCCGTTTGCTAAATAAAAGACCCCGACGGTTTCCCGTCGGGGTTGCTTGTTATCCGATCCGAGCCGGATCGACTTCTTCATCCGCTTCGACTTCCTCGCTTTCGATCAGGTTGTTGTAGTCCTTGATTCCGAAGAACTTGCCCATGTCCACGCCACGCTTCTTGTTGCTGAAGCCCTGACCGGGACGACGGGAGGCGCTCAGCACCAGAGGGTAGGCGCTGGCGTACCGATCCATGTAGACCTGGATTGCTTCGGCGATGAGGATCCGGCGCTCGAAGAGTTCCTTGCGGCTGATCTTCAAAGAGCCATGCTTCACCTGGTAGTAGAAGATGAGCTCGATCAGCTTTCCCAGTTCGCTGGCCACATCCCCCATCCCAGCCAGCAGAGCCTGTGGGGTGATGTCAAAGTCCATGTCATTGGGGAGGCTGATCTTAAGAGCATCGTTTTTTCCGATCAAAAAAGGGTAAAGTTCGAAACCCAGAACAGCTTCGTAAAGCTCCTGGCCGGCATCGTTGACGAGTTCCCGCAAGAAGATGCTGGGAATGTTCGCCTGTTTCAGTTCGTTGTACTTCTCCAGACATTCGTCGAGATGCTTTTTCGCTTCTTCAAGCTCGCCATCGCCCAAACTGCGGAAGACCATCTTGGAATGATGGTTCCCGATGTTCAGTGTTCTGAAGGCCATGCCCAGCTTGCGGCGCTGCTCTTCGAAGATGTCTTCGAAGTCCTTTGTGGCTTCGGCCAGCAAAGCAACGATCTGATCTTTCGCCTGCCTTCTTTCTTGTTTGTTCACGGCTCTGCTCCTCAAAAAGATTTTAAAAAACTTGTTTCTTGAAACATGCCCATTGCATGCGCCAAGAATCAAATTTTCAAAAAAAGACCCCTGGGAGAAGAGATTCTACTCTCTCCTCCGCAGGGGGGTTAGTGCTACCGGCGACGATCACGATTGATCCGGTTTCCGGCGACCGTCTGGCGGACCTCCTGGTTGCGCTGCCGCTGGGCAGCCACCGGAGAACTCGCCGCCAGCTGCTTCATGGCCGCGAGATCGCCCAGACGTTTCGCCTCCCTCGCCTTCTCGTCCGCCTCTGCGGCGTTGAGAGAGTCGACGATCGCCATCGCGTCCCCGAAGGGATACGTGGTGTTGCCGGCCTGGACCGCCAGTCTCCGGTGCTCGTGGCACAGGGGCTGGATCTCCCAGCTGTTGTCCTTCCCCCGGCGGATCAGGAAGTCGCCGACCCGGAGAGCCTGGCCCGCGAGGGGTCCGCTCTCATGGGTCCGCACCTGGCCGTTCGGGTCCGTCAGCGTCTGCATCTGGGGGATGCTCTGACCGATGCAGCCGTCCCAGGCGCAGGAGAACCGGCCGCCGACTTTGTAGTCGATGACCGTCGTGTCCGGACCGGCCGCCTTCACCGAGATCACTTTCGTGATCGTGGCGAAGAGCGCCTGTCCCAAAGCGAGGTCGAGCTGCCGACCTTCCTTGTTGGCCCGCGTCTTCATTGCCTTCCAGACGGTGAAGTCCAGGTTCGCTTCCCGGCCGTTGACCTTCTGGCTGCGAAGCCAGCGGAGCAGCGCCCGAGTCACAGGAAAGTCATCGAGGCTCTTCGCCCCTCTGAACCGCTCCCGGACATCGTGCCGCGTCAGCGGCTGGTCGAGATCATCGGCCTTCGCCGATGCCACGTAGGTGTCGATGTCTTCGGTCGTCGCGAGACGACCAAGCGACTTCATCGCCGGGACAAAATCATGAATGGTGATTTTGCCCTTCCATCTTCCCTCGGTCCAGGATTTCTGGGCCTCTTCGGTCAACATCGTTTTCACATCGAACATGACGACCTCCTGTAAAAATGGGGTTGCCCCCGTTTGGTGCTCCTACCGCCCGCCTATTGGCAAGCTATAAGGTAGAAGCGATTACGAAGTTCTAGGCACATTATAGCAGGCCGCAAGAATTTGTCAATAGACGGAAAGTAAGGTATAATGTAGGAGATTTAGACAGCTTTGCCCCTGTAGTACAATGGTTAGAATACTTGGCTTCGAACCAAGAGATGGGGGTTCGATTCCCTCCGGGGGCACAAATACAAAACAGGGCAATTGCCCTGTTTTGTATTTCTTGCCTTTGGAATCGAACAGCCGAACCTTATCTACCGGCGAGCGTGTCGTTAACTTTATCCAAGGTTTTATTCAAAACCTTGAGGATCTCCAAATATTTTTCCGGCTGCTCTTTTTCTAGAGTTACCATCTCCTGATTGAATAACGTCAAAAACTCCTGTTGCTCTTCTGGCGAGAGAGTCTGATTTTTCGCTTTTTCCGCAAGTTCGTTTAGTCTATTTTCCATTTAATTTTTGATTTTTATCCTTCTTTCTCCACAGCCTTGGTTTCCTTCTTGAATTTCAAGAATTCATGCAATCTAGCAAAAGCCCAAATGCCCGCAGTTGCCGCTGTAATAGCGCCCGACATTAAGAGAGTCCCCGGCAGATCCTCGGGGCTTCCTTGGGAAAGCATCATGGCGCCGCTGAACACAGACATTGCGATTCCAACGATTGGGAAGACATTTATTCCAGTCTTCTCAACCTCATAGCTTTCCTGAATTTTTTTAAGCTTTTCCTCGCGCGTCATCTTGGCTTCCGGGCTGGTTTGTTTTTCCGCCTGCTTATTGAGGTCGGTCAACCCGGCGTCCATCAGGGCGACGTTTAACTCCAGCTTTTTGCTTTCTTTAGCAATTTGTTCCTGTACGCCTTCTTTAGTTTCCGGCGCCGACTCGGATTTTGCTTTGTCCGCAGCCTCTTCCGGGACATTGGCTTTTTCGAACTCTGCGAAATTGGTCATTTGCTAGTAATGTTAGCAGAGTATTTATTTGAACACAATTTCAATGGTTTGCCAGCTTGGATTATGGGGTTTAGAATTCTGGTATGAAGATCGATTACCTGGCTTCAGAATCGGTTACCGAGGGGCATCCGGATAAGGTCTGTGATCAGATAAGCGACGCTATTTTAGACGCCTATTTGAAGCAGGACCCAAAATCTCGGGTGGCTTGTGAGACTTTCGCCTGCAATGATCAGTTAGTAATTGGTGGCGAGATAACTTCCAAAGGGAAAGTAGATGCGGAAAAAGTTGCTCGGCGGGTCATAAAAAATATCGGTTACGATAGTGTGGAAAAAGGTTTGGACTATAAAACCGTAAAAGTTACGTTGATGCTCAATCGTCAGTCGCCGGATATCGCGATGGGCGTGGATCGGAAGGATCCGATGGAGCAAGGAGCGGGAGACCAGGGAATGATGTATGGCTACGCGTCGGATGAAACCAAAACTTTGATGCCTTTGCCGATCGCGCTTGCGCATTTACTGGCCTGGAAACTTTCTCAAGTTAGAAAAGACGGCACACTCCCCAACCTCCGACCGGACGGAAAAACCCAAGTGACCATTGAGTATCGGGATGGCGCGCCGCATCGGATAAAAAATATTTTAATTTCCACCCAGCATCATCCGGATTTTTCCGGAGAGCAGCTGCGGAAGGCCTTGATAGAAAAAGTCATCAAACCGGTTGTTCCAAAAAAGTTTATTGATAAGGAGACAGAAATTTTCGTGAATCCGACCGGGAGGTTCGTGATCGGTGGTCCGGCCGGTGACACGGGGCTCACGGGGAGAAAAATAATCGTTGATACCTATGGCGGAATGGCCAAGCACGGTGGAGGAGCTTTTTCCGGGAAGGATCCGAGCAAGGTGGATCGCTCCGCGGCCTACGCGATGCGTTGGGCGGCGAAAAATATTGTTGCCGCCGGGCTGGCCAAGAAAGCCGAAGTGAAAGTTGCCTACGCGATCGGTATGAGTCGGCCGCTGGCGTTCAATGTGAACACTTTCGGCACAGGCAAGCTATCCGACAATCGGATCGCCGATATTGTTAGCGAGGTTTTTGATTTTCGTCCGGCGGCGATCATTCGCGATCTCGATCTACTGCGCCCGATCTACCTCCCTACCGCGGCTTATGGTCATTTTGGCCGTACGGATGTTGACTTGCCCTGGGAGCGGACCGACCGGGTCAATAAGCTGAAAAAGCTGGCGAAATAAGCTTAAATCAGCCGTCAGAGTTTACAGAATGTCAAATCGCGATTAGAATTATCCCAGAGTTATCCACACCCGCCCTCATAGCTTAGTGGTAAAGCACTCGCCTCTTAAGCGAAGTACCTTGGTTCGATTCCAAGTGAGGGCACAGAGCGCGCTTAGCTTAATGGCAGAGCGATCGCCTTACACGCGATATACAGGGGTTCGATTCCCTTAGCGCGCACTAATTTAAAATCACCCACAAGGGTGATTTTAAATTACAGGTTCTAGGAATCGAACCAGCCGTACCCCGTGTTGGAAGGCACTTGGAAACCAGAAGGTGTCCAAGATGGGGGTCGGGGTGCGGCGATAGTGGTTCGGCGAAGCGAAATTCCCTTAGCGCACATCACCTCTTCCGTTTTTCTATTTCCCGCAGTATGCTGTAGTCAGTTTTTTAATTTAGGAAGTTCTGTGATGAGCGAAACGAAAACTCCTCCGGGCGATATCCCCTCCCTTTATTCTTTGGCAGCTCAAGGTGACGGTGACGCGAAAGTTGAGTTGATCCGTCTCTACCAAAATTATGTTAAGGACACAGCGGACAATCTACAGGCCGAACATAAAACTCGGATCGAGGCTGATGATCTACTCCAGGAGGGCACGCTCGGAATCCTGAATTCCTTGCGGTCGCTTTCACTGGATTCCCAATGCCCGACTTATGCCGCTTGGATAGAAAAAAATATTTACGCGGCGCTTTTGGAAAGGATCCGAAGCGAGTTGAGAAATGTTGGCCATGAATGAATCCCAGGACGCCAATGATCTTCTTCTCGAGCATTACCGGAAACCTCGTAACTGGGGAAGTTTTCCGGATAGAGAAGCGAGGATCCTGACCGGGATCGCCAAAAAGGAATTGTACAACGATTTCTTGGCGTTGAGTTTCAAGTGGGAGATGCTTCCCTGCTTGGAGTGTTCGGCCACCGGAAAAGCTCCCAACTCCGCCTATGGCAGTTCTGACGTAGAATTCGTTAACTGTTCCTTTTGCCTCGCGTTTGGGTCCTGTTATTACATTGAGGCCGTGAAGCATGTCTCAATAGGTTGTAGCTGGCTGATCGCCGCCTCTAGTTGGTTTTCCGGATATGTAGAACATAAGAGAGTCGAAGAGATCCTATCATTAAAAGAAGCAGACCTGATGAGACTCTCTGGCCTGCCTCGCGCCAGAGAGCATTGCGCCGCCCTTATGAGAGAAGCAATATTTGATGCCTTAGACAGAGGCTTCCACTGTCTAATTGACCCTGCTTAGTTTAGCGGGGTTTTTCTTTGCCGGATTGCCGCATAATGCGGCAAAACAACTACTTGACAGAATGCGGCAATCAGTGTGAAACATACTAATTTGTTTAACAGGGGCTATTAGGGGAATTGTTTAACACTTAAGTGTTAAACACCGTACCAACTTTGTGAGGGAATTAAAAAAAGTGTTTAGTGTGAAACATATTTAGATATGCCAAAGGCGACAAGTGATGCTTAGCGTTTTACGTCGTTTCGTAACTACGCCCAGTCAAAGTTAGAATGCCCATCACAGAATCTGGCCTTTTGTAGTCTGGAAATTCGTAGTACAATGTAAAACGCTAAACATCACTTAACGATTATGCTTAAAAGTAAAACATCTATCACCGGAGCAATCGGAGAAGGTCACGCATGTGATTTTCTAATTAAGAAAGGATACAAGATTCTTGAAAGAAATTATTGGAAGCCCTGGGGCGAGTTGGATATTATCGCTAAAGATCATGAAGGAGTTCTGGTTTTCGTGGAGGTAAAAAGCGTACGACGTTTGCCGGCAAACACTGATTTACATCCAGAAGACAATTTAACTAGCGCCAAACTGACAAAGTTAAAACGAGTTGCCGCATTATTTGCCGGATCCAATGAGGCAATCATAGACCCAACAAGGGGATACCGGATCGATCTGGTGGCGATCTGTCTGGATCCGCTGCAAATTTCCCACTACGAAAATCTTTAGACAACTGCTTGACTAGATAGTCAAGTCATTGACTGATTAAGATCGTTTTGTATGTCTCGGCGTGGAGCCGGGATTTTTGTTGACGAATATTAAAAAAGCGGTATGCTCTCGGTAGAATCTTGAGACCGAAAAAGCGGAGGCCTGTATGGCGGAGATAGTGGAGGTTGCGCGTGATCAGCTGGTAGAAGTTTACGACCGACAGGCCAAAAAATTGCTCGATCTTTGCTATGAGCAAAAAGCCGGTAAACAAAGCGTGAATTTTCTCAAAAGGCTTTCGTTCTTGGCCAGGTTCGTGCGTAGCAATGAAGAAGTTTTACATCTTACGTTTCACGAAAATCACATTCCGTGCCTGATCGTCATTCCCGACCAGGTCGTTTCATGGCTCCGGCAGCTGAAGGATGTATTTGTCGGTCAGGTTGAAGAGTTGAGCCGTTCCGGAGAGTGCGACGCAGAAGCCCGCGCCTTCTACCAGCCTCCATCAACCGTTCCGAACGA
The DNA here is from genome assembly GCA_964503795.1 of uncultured Candidatus Saccharibacteria bacterium. GTDB lineage: Bacteria > Patescibacteriota > Minisyncoccia > UBA6257 > WO2-44-18 > JAUSKF01. The sequence continues at coordinate 60,701 of CAZDBT010000001.1, read as the reverse complement.
CATTTACCTGATCTTTGATGTTGAGCCGGGTATAGAGTATCGGGAAGATATAAATAATGTTCGCAGGAGGCTAAACGAGGCGGACCGCCGCGGTCTGACGGTAGAGGAGGCGATCGCGCTTCTGTGCTGGGATCCGGAGATCCTAACCCAGCGCAATCTTTATTTGCTGGGTTGTCCGCCCGTTCCCAGCAGTAAGGTAATGGCAATGCGGGCCGACAAAGGCACCTTTCTGTCTTATGCGAACGGAGTTCGGAGCTCCACTTTCGGTATGCCGTCCACACTCAAATGGAATCCTTAACCACTCTGCCCCTCGGAGTGGTTTTTCTATCTAGACCAAAGTCGGGCGAAGAGCTAAGATGGATAACAATAAATGACTGGTCAACAGAAAGGAAAAAAGATCGTGGTGATCGGGGGTGGCACGGGAATATTCCCGGTGTTATTGGGATTAAAAACCCGATTTCCCGACATTACCGCCGTGGTTACCGCCGCGGACGAAGGAGGGTCCTCCGGCATATTGCGGGAAGAGTTCGGAATTTTGCCGCCCGGCGATATTCGTCGCGCCCTGATCGCGCTTTCTTCTTCTGACAATAAGATGTTGTCCGATCTTTTCAATTATCGTTTTCAGGAGGGGAGTGGCTTGTCGGGACACAGCTTCGGCAACCTGATCATTACCGCCCTAGAGCGGATCACCGGCAGTTTTGATAAGGCAGTGATGGAAGCGGGGAAAATTTTGTCCGTACAGGGACGGGTTTTGCCGGCCACTCTGAAGAAGTGCTCGCTGATGGCGGAGCTGGAGAACGGAGAGGTCATCAAAGGAGAAACCAACATTGATATTCCTAAGCATGACGGGAATCTTAAAATAAAAAAAGTCTGGCTAAGCCCCGAAGCGCAGATCAATCCACTCGCCCGGAAAGCCATCATCGAAGCGGATCTGATCTTGATCGGTCCGGGCGATCTTTATTCCAGCCTGCTGCCCAATTTGTTGGTAAAAGGCGTTAAGCAAGCCCTGGAAAAAGCTAAAGGCAAAAAGATCTACTTTGTTAATATCATGACCAAATTCGGAGAAACCAACGGTTTCCGCGTTTCGGACTTCGTGAGAACGGTGGAAGATTATTTGGGAAGGAACGTCTTGGACTATGTCGTTATCAATAAAACCCAACCGACATTGATGCGGTTTAAGCCCTATGCTAAAGAAAAGGCGCAGTTCGTGGAGGTAGATGTTAATAATTTTTCAGCAAAGCCCGTGCCGATCGTAGCCGACTTATTGCGGAAGACCGGTTTCATACGCCACGATCCAGATAAGGTGGCGGAGGTGGTCCGGATGCTGATCTAATTGGATGAAGTACAAATTCTACACAAGATCCGACAAGGCTTGGGCGGCGATGCTTGAGGCGATCGAGCATGCCACCAAGTCCATTTTTTTAGAAAGTTTTATTCTCGCCGACGATCCGGACACCCACCATTTTTTGGAGGCAATCAAAACCAAGGCTCGGAATGGGGTGAAAGTAAAAATTATTATTGATCGAGCCGGTAGTTTTTGGTTCGGTACGATCGATCGGAAAGCTTTCACCGAAGCCGGAGCGGAGATCCTGATCTACAATCGCTGGATCAACCACACCCACCGAAAATTATTAGTGGTTGATGAGCAGGTTGGCTTCATCGGCGGAGTGAATATCCGAGGAGAATATGCCGACTGGTTAGATCTGCATTTGCGCGCCACCGGGATCTTGGTGAAACGCTTTTTGAGTTCTTTCGCGAAGATCTATTATCTTTCCGGAGGAAGGGATCTAGAAGTGTTGAGGTTCCGGAAATGGAAATTGCAAAAACTGAACGCCTCATTATATCAAGCGAAAACCTGGCTAATTGAACGCTGGCCGTTCTATGGGCGCCGGTCTTTGATCAAATATTATAAAAAGAAGTGCGCTGAAGCGCGGAATAAGATCACCATCGTTACTCCTTACTTTGTTCCCCAGCGTTGGTTTTTCAACGCCCTAAAGAAAGCCGCCAAGCGGGGAGTTGAGATCGAGGTGATCGTTCCCGGCGATACCGATCATGCGCTGGTTCAGCTGGCGCACCGTTATATTTTGAAAAAATTAAGCCCGATGATCAATTTCTTTATTATGTCGGAAATGAATCACGCCAAAGTCTTACTGGTGGATGACCACGAGGGATTGGTTGGGTCCAACAATGTGGACGCCCAAAGCTTTGATTTTAATTTAGAAGCCAGCGTAGTTTTTCAGCGCAAAGACATGATCGGAGATCTTAAAATTATTTTGAATAAATGGAAAACGCAGTCCGCGCGCTTTTCGGCGGCGGGATTCCGCCAGCGATGGTACGATGGCGTTCTTGAATTTTTGGTCGGCTTAATTTACCCGATCCTTTAGTGTTTCTTATTGCTAGGCGACTGCGCGGACCTTCTGTTCTATCGCGTGAAGAAGTTTTTTGTCCTCTACCAGGCGGGCCTTCACGTTCTCTATCCCTACACCCAATTTTTCTCCATCAAAGCTATAAGACGCGCCAGCCTTGGTGATCACTCCGTATTTTAAAGCGGCATTGGCGACATCGGCCTCATAAGACATTCCCGATCCGTACATAATATCAAATTCCGCTATCTTAAACGGCGCCGCTACTTTATTTTTCACCACTTTTGCCCGGACCCGATTGCCAACGACATCCTCTCCTTTTTTAATTACTGCTTCCTTGCGAACGTCAATACGAACAGAGCAATAGAACTTCAGAGCGCGGCCGCCGGGAGTAGTTTCCGGATTGCCGAATACAATGCCGATCTTTTCGCGTAGCTGGTTGATGAAGATCACCATGGTGTTGGATTTTGCGGAGATAGCGGTTAATTTTCGCAATGCCTGGGACATCATACGCGCCTGCAAGCCCATATATTGAGCGCCCATCTCGCCCTCTATTTCAACTTTGGGAGTCAGTGCGGCAACAGAGTCCACCACCACTACATCAATAATCCCGGATCGTACCAGGCTTTCCAGAATATTCAGAGCTTCTTCGCCGTTATCAGGTTGGGAGATGAGCAGTTCTTTAACCCTCACGCCGAGTTTTGAGGCATACTCCGGGTCCATGGCATGTTCCGCATCTATGAAAGCCGCCTTACCGCCCCTTTTTTGGGCTTGAGCGATCACGTTGAGCGCCAAGGTGGTCTTTCCGGAAGATTCGGGGCCATAGATCTCAATGATCCTGCCTTTCGGCAGTCCGCCAACCCCCAAAGCCAGATCGAGCGAGAACGATCCGGTGGGAATGGATTCCACATTCAGCTTTTTCGCGTCCCCAAGCTTCATGATCGCTCCCTCCCCGAATTTTTCCTGCAGCGAAGACAGCAAACTGTCTAAGGCGGTAGCTTCTTTTTTTGTTTCCACTTCCTTACTAGTATCTTCCTTTTTATTGGTCATTGGATTATTTCCAGCCATTCGGCGCCGTGGTTTTCGGCTCTTCCGGCTGCGGTTGATAAATTATTTGTTTGACGACTTTAGTTTCCCGGCCGAGAAAACGCTTGGCTAGAACTTCAAAAGTGTTTAGGCCGGGTTGCAGATTATAATTTTCTTGGAATCGGCCGTCTTTGTCAACAAAAACCTCTTCGTTGTTGACGAATACTTTGTCGCGGGGGTCGATCATCCCGCTTAACTCAAAACCGGGCAGGTGAGATATGACGGTGGCGCTTAGCGGATTTTGAATATCCAAGGGAGGGATACCGATCAGCCGGCTGGCATTGATCGCCAGATAGACGATCGCAATTCCTCCCAGCACGACCGGCCAGATCCAGGCGCGCTTAACTTTTTTGATCGCAAAGCGGTTCTCCGGCAGCTTGTCGGTGGCTCCGGAGGATCGCATTTCCGCCTCGTCTTTGTATAACTCCCAAAGGTCGCCCGGTGTCGCGTCAAGGGCCATTTCCAATTTTTTAAAATATCCGCGGGTGTACGGCGCGGCCGGTAACCGATGCCATTCTCCGGCGAAAATATAGTCCAGGTAATGTTTTGGCACGCCGGTCAGGATGCAAACCTTTTCAAGGTTCAGCCCTTTGGCGTCGATCCGTTCCAAAATAATTTCTTTAAGGGTTTTCTGCTCCATCTTTGTTTCCCTCGCATTATAAAGAGTTTTTTTATCCCGCACAACGGGGTTGCAAATTTTTTTAGTCGTGCTATTATCGCGGAAGTGAAGTTTGGACTTTAACAAGAACCCAAGCAAAGGAGCTCGGTATGCTCAAGGACTTAAAAGATCTGGCGCTGCTGCAGTTGCGGGAGGAGAACGCGGCGTTGCAGAGAGAGATTGATGATTCGGTTTCCAGGGAGCTGGCGGTTTCGGTGCTGAAAAGCGCGGAGGCCGAGTTGGCGAGATCGGAAAGTGGGCTCCGAGCAGTTATCGATGAGATCGCGAAGTCTCGCGCCTGCATCCAGGCTTTGCTTACCAATCTAAATCCCCCGACCTAGGGCCGGGGGATTTTTATTTCCAAAAAAGTTTAAGCAAAAGAATCCGGTTCGGATGGGCCGGGGTCGCCGGCGGATGGAGCGGCGGGATTGTCATTGTAAACTTCGCGCGGTTTAGCGCCGTCTCCCGGGCCGATCACTCCTTTGTCTTCCATTATATCCAGCAGGCGGGCGGCTCTGGCGTAGCCCACTTTCAATCGGCGTTGGAGCAGGGAAGCGGAGGCTTTCCCGGCTTCCGTAACCACCTTGATCGCTTCGTGATAAAGTTCATCGTCGGCCTCGTCGCCATCATCCAGGTTTTCCAAAAAATCAGACGGTTCGTTCTTCATCGGCAGGCTCTTGTTGTCTGGGATCTCCGCCGTCATATCGGCCAATTCGTTATTCTCCTCGATAAAATTAGCCACCGCTTTGATCTCTTCTTCGGAAATATAGGCGCCCTGAATACGTTTGGGTTTGGAGAATTCGGAAGAAAGGAAAAGCATATCGCCGCCGCCCAAAAGTTTTTCCGCTCCGGCCATATCTAGGATCGTTCGTGAATCTATTTGGCTTCCCACCTGCATCGCCATCCGGGAGGTGATGTTGGCTTTGATCAGACCGGTGACAACCTCTACCGACGGCCGTTGAGTGGCAACCACCAAATGGATACCGGTTGCCCGGGCCATCTGGGCGAGGCGCACGATAGAACCTTCGATCTCTTTTCCATAAGACGCCATCAGATCGGCCAGCTCATCGATGATCATCACTAAGTAGGGCAGTGGCGGAGAATTTTTTTGGTTGTAGGAGCGGATATCGCGGGCGCCGGCATTAAGCAGGATCTCATATCGGTTTTCCATTTCTTTGATCGCCCAGCGGAACAGCCCAACCGATTTTTTTCCTTCCACGACCACCGGCGCTATCAGGTGCGGCAGTCCTCCATAAACCGACAGCTCCACGCGCTTTGGATCTACCATCGCCAGTCGCAATGTGGCGGGGGAGTTTTTATAAAGCAATGAGACGATCAAAGAATGGATGCCAACGCTTTTGCCGCTGCCGGTGGCCCCGGCGATCAGCAAGTGGGGCATTTTTTCTATATCCGCCATGATCGGTTCACCGCTGACGCCGCGCCCGACAACGAAGGCCAGCGGACCGGAGTCTTTAAATTCCGGATAAGCGATCAGACTGCCCAAGCGCACCACGGCCGCTGATTTATTAGGGACCTCAATGCCGACCAGAGATTTGCCCGGGATCGGGGCTTCAATGCGGATCGGATGAGCGGCGAGGGCCAGCGAAAGGTCTTGGTTCAACGCAAGGATCTTAGCCAGCTTCACTCCTTCTGCCGGTTTGAGCGTGTAGCGGGTAACTTTGGGACCGATATTTATCTCGCCCATCTCCACGGGAATGCCGAAACTGTCCAAAGTCCGCTTGATGATATTGGCGTTAGCGCGCAGATCGCCGGAGGTCGGTTTTTCTACCGATGATTTCAATAAAGATTGCGGCGGCGCCACGTAATTTCCATATTCTTTTATTTTCAGACCGGCTTTTTTTACGACAGCGGACGGAGCGGAAGCGCCTACGACTTTCAGCTCCAACTCTTCCTCGTCCCCTTCAATTTCCTCTTCATCTTCATCGGCCCCGCCTTTTTTAGTTTTCGGAGCAGGCGGCATATCTTCCGCGATCTTCACCTCGTCCGGTTCTTCGTCCATTGCGGACCCAGCAAGTTTTTCCGGTCCCTCCTTCCCAACTCTCCAGAATTTTATTGAAGCGTTGAAGGTGACGAGGATCGAGGTGATCAGCAGAACGAAGGCCAGTATAATAGAAGCGGTATATCCGAAGGGAACTTGGAGGAAGCCCACTAGCTTTCCGGCCATCCCGCCTTTCCCGTCGAGCAGAATATCCATCAGACCCAAGCCGGAGACGATAAATAACGCCGATCCGATTATGCTGTTGGCAAGAAAGATCTTCCGTTTCGCCAGAAGGAATGTGCCGGCCACCAGCAAGGCGATCGTCGGCAACAAGTAGTAGCCCCAACCGAATAATTTTTCCAATACCATATAAACGAATTCACCAACCGGCCCGGCTTTGTGGAAGGATGCCAGCAACAAAAGAACCGCAACGCCGACTAAAATAACAGCCAGGATGCTGTTTTTGGTTTCCGGATGGATGCGGTCCGCCTTCTTTTTATCTTTCCTGGACATCTATTCAATAGTATAACGGAAATCAGCGAGAAATTAAAAAACCACCCCTTTAGAGAGTGGTTGATCGTTCTACTTTCTTTTCCATTGCTTCCAGCAGCAGGCCGGTTACTTTCTCGATGACTGCCCGCTCCCTCATCTTCGTAGTATCCAAAAGCTGGAGCTGCGGATGATCGGGCTTGAGCTGGGCAAAAGCGGTTCGGTAGCGGTCCACGAGGGTTTGAATAGTCCCGGGATTAGAGGTCTGACCCATTTTTTGGCTCACGGCGATTCTTTTCCCGCGCCGCATCGCCTCCTCCGGATCGCAGATCATGAATATTGATAGATCAATGCGATCCATCCAGAATCTGGACAGGAAAAATGATTGGATCATGGCCATTTCCTGATCGGACAACTTTTCTTTTCCTCTCCAATACATCATCCAGCAGTAAGCATCAAAGATGCAGCGGTCGAAGATCACCACATCGTAGAGATGGCTGGTAGAAAAGTCGATGAGTTGTGTCAGGGCGTAGAGACCGGTGCGGATATTGTAGAGAGGCGTTGTGCGTTCGATATGCTGGATGACCTCTGCTCCTTCCTGGGGCATCAAAACCTTGAATTTCATCAAACGGAGAAAGTTGTACGACTCTTTAATGGTGGTGGTTTTACCCGCATCGGGAGAGCCGGTCAGCTCAAAGAAAAATGGTCTGGGCAGGAAGCTATTATTGTGCCGGATATCCGTTTTCAGATAGTTCAGTATCTTTTGAGCCTTTTCCTCAAAAACATTTTCGTTCTTCATATCGCCTCTTTTCAATCAGCTGTTTTAAAGGATAATATAAGTTAAATGACAAATAAAGCCACCTCAAAAATAATTGGTTTTGATATGGACGGAGTTATCATTGATAACACCGCAAACAAGATCCTGCTGGCTAAAAAATTCGGTTTTGCCCTGAAAGAGGAAGATACTCCGGCTGATTTTATTGAAACAATCGTGCCGGAGAGAATTTTGGCGAAGATGCGGCCGCTACTTTACGATGATCCGGTTCTGGCTTTAGAAGCCGGGACTGTTACCGGAGCCAAAGAGGGTCTGGCGCGGGTGAAAGCTTCCGGGCGGCCCTTTTTTCTGATCTCCCGCCGTCACAATCCCGGCATGGCGATCCGGCTTCTGGAAAAACACGGGATCTGGCCTATTTATTTCAACGAGCGGAACGCTTTTTTTGTGCGCGAGCCGGAAGAAAAAAATGAGCATGCCGTTCGTTTAGGCATTGATCTTTACGTGGATGACCAGCCGAGCGTTTTGGAAAAGTTGACTGACGTTAACACCCGGTTATTGTTCGATCGTTTTCATAAATTCGGAAAATTGTCTTTTGTCGATCATCAAGTTCGTTCTTGGAGCGAACTGCTGCCGCATCTTCTATGAACCGGGCGATCTTCAAGGCTTACGACATTCGCGGCCGCTACCCGGATGAGATCAACGAGGCGGCGGGCAGGCAGATCGCGGAAGTCTTAGCCGACCGTTTCCAGCAGGGCAAGATCATTATTGGCTACGACGCACGCTTGAGTTCGCCTTCCATATATGAGGCGATTCGCGAAGTTTTTCAGGATCGCGGTTTTATTATTGAAGAGGCGGGTCTTTGCACCACCCCGATGTTTTATTTTCTGGCCAATGAATTGAAGGCGGTTGGCGGAGTAATGGTTACCGCTTCGCACGCGCCAAAGGAGTTCAACGGTCTGAAGGTGGTGAAAAAAGGCGCCGAAATTATTAGTGGAACCGAAATTCTCGACTTGTTGACAAAAGCTGCGGAATAGATTATAATTTAGGCAATCAAGCGTTCGCTTGACTGCCTGCTCGGGCCTCGAGCAACAGTTCTTTTCAAGAAAGGAAGTGTGCGATGAGCAATCATCGTGAGCTTTCCGTTCACAGCGAGCATGAGCTTCTGGTGAAGTTGGAAGCGGCCGGACTGGGCCAGAAAGAAGCCCAGGCGGTGATCGAAAGCAAGGGCAACGCCCTGGCGCAGAGAGTGGTGGAGTTCATCCGTTCCGGTGGTCGTGGTCATTCCTCCGACCAGTCCGGCGCCAAGCTGATCCTCGGCGATCAGTGCATCCTTCCCGGCGAGGTGATGGCCAAACTTGGAGTGAAATACTCCGACAAGGAGCTGAAGTCGCTGGAGAAGATCCCCTGGAGCCCCGAAATCCTGCAAGAGCTTCGGGACAACCACATCCTTTTCCCGACCTTCCCCCTCTCCATCTTGGAGACGAAGGCGAAAGCTTCCGGCCTGTTCTACGAACAGGACTGGTACAACACCGAGAAGTTCGCCAAGAGCGAGCGTCCGGAAGTCCGTTGGCATCTGATCCGCAAGGACCACCTGCCCAATTCCACCAATAAGACCTACGATCAGCAGCTGGCTCTGCTTTCCGACAAGGAAGAGAATCCGCCGGCGGTTGTGCTGGTGCAGATGATGGTCATCTATTTCCTGATGACCGGCAAGAAGTTGTTCGAGTCGGTCTACGCGCGCTCCTGCTCCAAGTCCTCGGACGGCGACCGCGTCGGCGTCGGCTTCTACGAGGGCCGGCTCGACGTCGGCGACGGGAACGGCGACTACTACAATTCCGACCTCGGTCTCGCCGCCTCCCGGAAGTTCCAGAAGTGAGCTTTGGTCCGCCAGCTGGCGGATTGATCCCGATGAAGCTTTTGACCCCTTGTTCCCCTTGATCCTCAATCCTCTCCGACGTTGCGTCGAAGAGGATTTTTTGTTAAAATAGTTCTAACAGACAATGACTAAATTAAATCAAAATACTCTTCAAAAAGGGTCATTGAGGTATATAATCTTTCGCGAAGAGGGTGTTTGGTACGGAGTGGGTTTAGAGTTCAATATTGTTGAATCGGCGGATACCCCAGATGAGGCTCTTTTCCTCTTACTTGAAGCCACCCGCGGGTATTTAAAATCAGCCCAAAAAGCCAAAGCCAGAATCAATCATATCTTGAATCAAAAAACTGATCCCGAATATGAAGATCTGTGGGACTCGTTGGAGGTAAAAAAGTCTAACAAAGAAGAGGTGCCGTCAAATGTGTTTACTTTTGGCAGCATGAGTAACCGTAGCTTGGTGCATGCCTAGAAAGGTTTTTAATTGGACGTTTCATGACGTCGCAGAGTTTTTAAAAGAACACGGTTTTCGCCTGAATCATACGGAGGGAAGCCATCATTTTTTTACTGGAGTCTATGAGGGAAAATTGATGCAGGTTTGCGTCCCATTTCATTCATCGAAAACTTTTAAACCCCGAACTTTAAAAGGTATGATCGCGCAGTCAGGTATTCCGAAAGGAGAGTGGTTGAATTTCTAAAGCGAAGAGGCGCCGATGATCCCTTGACAAATAAGCCTAAAGTGTGCTATATTTACGGCAGTTCAAAACATCCGCAATGAGCGGATAAAAAACTCAAAACTCAATTTTTAGGAGATAAGCCATGACCGACGCGGAAAAGAGCGAAGCAGTGAAGCTAGCTCTGGTGGAAGTCCGGGACGAAGCAGAGAAGCTGATCAGCTCGACCTCATCGCTTTTTCAGAAGGTTGCCGGGTTAGTGAAACAGCTCGAGCAGAGCCAACCGGTCGGAGAAGGTCTCGCGCAGGAAGCGGCTCGGATGATCATGGGACAGAATTTCATCTTTCCGTCCGACGTGATGTCCAAGCTCACAGTGAAATACTCCTCAAGCGACCTGCTGAAGCTGGCGACTATCCCGTTCGGTGAATCCGTCCTTCGGGAATGCAAAGACACACACATTCTTTTCCCCAGCTTCCCGCTCTCCATTTTGGAGACCCGCGAGAAGGCTCCAAACAAGCTTTTCTACTCCTACTCCGACGCCTGGTACAACGGCCATTCGTTCGCTCACTCGGAGCGTCCGGAAGTCCGCTGGCACCTGATCCGTAAGGATCGGGTGCCCAATTCCACCAACAAGACCTACAGCCAGCAGATGGCGCTTCTCTCCAATCAGGAAGAGAACCCGCCCGCCGTTGTCCTAGCCCAGCTGATGGTCATCTATCATATGATGACCGGTACCAAGCTCTACACCTGGGAGAAGAACGACGGAGTGCGTAGCTCGTCCCTTTCCTCGGACGGCGGCCGCGTCTACGTCCTCTTCTACGGGGGCCAGCTCCACGTCGACTACTGGTACGACGGCGACTCCTCCGATTCCTACCTCGGTCTCGCCGCCTCCCGGAAGTTCCCCCGCTAGTGAGTCTTTTCCCCGCTCTTGTCAGAGCGGGGGATTTTTTATTCCGACCGTTTTTTGTAAACTGAACAGATGGATTATTTAAAGTCCTACGTCGATTTTTTAAAAAGCAAAGTTAAATTGGCCGAAACGGTGAGCGTGGTTTTTGATTGTTCTAATGGAACGACGGGAAAAGTTCTGGAAAAACTTTTTAGTATTAAGTATTCAGTATCCGGTATTAAGTATGTATTGATCAATGAAAAACCGGACGGCAACTTCCCGGCGCACGGACCCAATCCGCTGGCGGAAGGGGCGATCGGCGATTTGCAAAAAACGGTTGTCAAAAACAAGGCGGATTTCGGAGCGATCTTTGACGCGGATGGCGATCGGGCGTTTTTTGTTGATGATCTGGGCAGGGTAGTTCCGGCCGATGCCATCTTGTATCTATTGAGCAAGAATTTCCACGGACCGGTAGTGACTAACATCCTAGCGGGATATCTGGCCGCCGATCTTTTTAAAAAGGCCAAGAAGAAGCTGATCGAATCTCGGGTGGGCCACTATTTCATTAAAAATACGATGAAAGTAAAAAAAGCCGACTTCGGCGGTGAATTTTCCGGCCATTATTATTTTCCGCTAGGCGCTTCTTATTTTGATTCAGGAATTTTGGCGGCTATTTATCTGATGAATGCGGTAGCGGAAATGAAGGCTGCCGGTCAGAGGCTCTCCGGTTGGCTGGACGGTTTGCCGGTATTTTATCGGTCGGGAGAATTGAATTTTGAGGTGAAAGATAAGGAAGGGGTGATGGCGATGATAGAAAAAAAATACAGTTCGGTCGCCGAGCGGGTTTCCAAGATCGATGGATTGAAAATGGAATTCGGTCCGCCAGCTGGCGGATGGTGGTTTGCGTTGCGTCCCTCCAACACGGAAAATTTATTGCGTTTGGTGATGGAAGCCCAGGATAAGAAAGTTTTAGATCGGCGGCTCGCGGAGCTGAAAAAGCTCATTTGGTTTTACGGCTTGTTTTAGTGACGGGGTTGACAGAAGTAAGAGAATAATCTAATATATCAACGGTCCCTTTTCAAGGAGAAAGCAATGGGTCGTTTCCTGGCGGTCGTGCTGGTCGTTCTTTCTGTGGTTCTCTGTTCGGGTTGTATGGGCGGAGGCGGAGGTATCGGCTGGAGCGTAACCCCGTATGGAGGTTTTAGCGGCAATACCGATTCGAGTTATGAGCGGGGAATGCACTGGCAGGCCGGGCTTTCACTCACCCTGTTCAATCAGTATCCGGGCGCGCCGGCGGTGGTCAATCCGCCCTCAATGTATCGGAATGACATCAAGATCAACAATGACGGTTCCAGCTCTTCGACGAGTTCAGCGAGTTCTACGAGCTCTGCAACGCAGAGTCAAACTCAAAATCAGGATCAGTCGCAGAGCCAGACGCAGACCGGGCCTCCTGGCGACGGTGATGGCAAGCCGCCGCACGGCCATGGACACGGTGATGATCCCGATAAGAATGGCGATGATCACAGTGATGACCATCATGGTCATGGCGATGACAAGTAGGTAAACTAGACCCCTCGGCGACGAGGGGTCTTTTATTTTAGAAAAGCGTAGCGGGCAGAACCTCCTCCTTCCAATTAAATTGCGCTTTCACTACTTCTTCCGAATATTTTTTCGGCACCATCAGATGCCCCTGCTTTTTAGCCAGATCATAGAGTTCTTTCGTGATCTTCACATCATTTAGGCAGTAATGTTCCAGTTCATCAAACCTCCCTTCTTTATAAAGACGGATCGCCTCCAGGCCGGTGGAATGGGTTTTTCCGATACCCAGGTTAGTCTTGGCAAGTATATCCAAGCTGATGCGGTGGCCGAGCGCCAATTCGATCTCGTCGAGCAGATCCAGTCGGGGTAGAGCGAAAAGGTTGAACTTGCAATGCTTTTCCAGCACCGGCAGATCGAAACGGTTCATGCTAAAGCCGATCAGTAGGCCGGTTTTTTGCAACAGGGGCCCAAGTTGATCCAGATCTTTTTCAAAAAAAGACAAGTATTTGTTCTGGTCGTAGGAATAAACTCCGACAAAAGAAACCTCGAGCTTGTCGATGTTCTGTTGCCCGCCGACGTCGGCGAAGCTGTTTTTGGTCTCAATGTCTAATACGAGTTTATCCATAAATTATTTTTTTATAAGCCTTATCGGACCAATAGGTCTTATACGTGTTTGTCGGCGACATTAGTGGCGGCGTAGCTGTCCGGTTTGGTTTTGGCCTCAAAGTTATGAGCGCGCACCATTCCTACTAGTTCTTGGATCATCACCTTGGTCGCGCCGTTCTGGCCGATATCCAAATGGATCTCAAAATCATATTTAGGCGCGTCAAACTTGGAGATAGCCTCAAGGAATTCTTTGGCTATATCCAGCGATATCAGAACTTCCTGGGTAATGCGGTCGCGCAGAGTATGGAATTTGGTTTTTCCGGAGATCCGGCGCCAAAAGTATCGGGCGCCGTTGCCCACGCGATGAATAACGATCGCGGTGACGAAATCAGCTTCATCATTGGAGTCTTTTTCCGAATCGGTGCCGATGGTGATCTTATATTCCCGGAAAGGGTCGGCCTTCATGAAGTCCACAATATGCCGACTGACCTGTTCGGCGCTAAGCTGGACGCCTAAATTGCTGTTGAAGAAAGTATTCATTGGTTATAAACTAGCCCTTTTAGCCGGATTTGTAAAGAAGTCCGACTGGTCCTACTATATATACTTGATCATGAGGATGAAAGAGATCTATTTGGATCACGCAGCTTCAACCCCGGTTGACCCGAAGGTGCTGGCCGCTATGGGACCGTACTTTACCGATATCTATGGTAACGCTCAAGCTTTGCATCGTTTCGGCCAAAAAGCCTCCCGGGCGGTCTTTGAGTCTCGCCAAAAGATCGCGAAGGCGATCGGCGCCGATTATGAAGAGATAATTTTTACCGGCTCGGCGACAGAGGCGAATAATTTGGCGATCCGTGGTCTGGTTGGGGGAGCGTCGGTTGGCCGGAGATCTTTAAAGCCAAGAATAATTATTTCTGCCATTGAGCATGAGTCGGTTTTAAATACCTGCGCAGATCTGAAGTCGGAGGCCGAAACGATTATTATTCCGGTGGACAAAGAAGGCGTGATCGATCTGGTGAAGCTGGAGGCGGCGATCAATGACCGCGCTGTTTTAGTTTCGGTGATGCACGCCAACAATGAGATCGGCGTTATCCAACCGATCAGGCAAATTTCCGAGATCATCCAACGGCATCGTTCTAAAAATAAAACCAGCTTTCCGTATTTTCACACCGACGCGGCGCAATCCTTTCAATATTTGGATTGCAACGTCCAAAAGTTGGGCGTGGATCTGATGACCCTATCGGCCCACAAGATCTACGGTCCGAAGGGGATCGGCGCTCTTTATGTGAATAAGACAGTGAGTCCGTTGATGAAGCCGGTGATTACCGGCGGTAAACAGGAGAACGGTCTGCGTTCCGGAACGGAAAACGTTCCATTGATGGTTGGTTTTGCAAAGGCAGTAGAGCTGGCCGGCGTTTTGCGAACCAGGGAGTCGAAGCGGGTTGCGGAATTAAGGAATTATTTCTTAGCCAAGATCCAAAAGTCATTGGAGAAAAAGCGAGTTCTGTTGAACGGCTCTATGACCGAAAGATTGCCGAATAATCTTAATCTTTATTTTCCCGGCCATAAGGCTCATGACCTGCTGATCCGGCTTGATTTGGTGGGAATCGCGGTTTCTCCGGGTGCCGCCTGCTCCACCAGAGTTTCCAAAGCCTCTTACGTCTTAGAGGCGATGGGCTTCTCGGCTGATCGCGCTTCAGGCAGTTTAAGATTTAGTCTGGGCAGACAAACCACAAAGAAGGATATTGATTCCGTGATTTCTGCTATAATTAAGATAGTATAGGTTCTTGAAATTTCATATTTTAGTGGTATAATCCGTTAAAACTACAATGCCTTCTTTTAATAGATTCACTATCAGAGCCCAAGAGGCTCTTCAGAACGCCCAGGAACTGGCGGCGCAGCGGAATCATGGAGAATTTCGCGTGCTTCACCTTCTCCATACTCTTTTACAAGACGAGCAAACTTTAGTTCGTCCGATGTTGATCAAGGCCGGCTTGAACGTAGAAAATCTTTTGCGTGACGTTGAGGCAGAAATGAAAAAGATGCCCAAGATCTTCACCGCCTCCAATGTCGGGCAACTTTATCTTTCTCCGGAATTGATGCAGGTTTTGGAAAAAGCCGGCAAGATCGCTATTTCTCAAAAAGACGAATATATTTCCTGCGAACATTTGCTGTTGGGCATTCTTGATGCCACCTCGTCCGCTCAAAAAATGTTGGAAAAGACCGGTCTGAAACGGGACCTGGCTTTCCGGGCTTTGGCGCAACTTCGCGGATCAACCCGGATCACCGACGAGACTCCAGAAAGCAAATTCCAGGTTTTGGAAAAATACGCGGTAAATCTGACCGAGCGCGCCAAAGAGGGAAAGCTGGACCCAGTGATCGGCCGGCAGGAAGAATTGCGCCGCCTGATCCAGGTCTTAAGTCGCCGCACCAAAAATAATCCGGTTTTGATCGGTGAATCCGGCGTTGGCAAGACCGCGATAGTGGAGGGTTTGGCCCAAAGAATTGTGGCTGGGGATGTGCCGGAAACTTTGAAGGACAAGGAAATAATCATGTTGGACCTTGGTTCGCTGATCGCCGGTACGAAATTCCGAGGTGAATTTGAAGACCGCCTGAAGGCCTTCGTTAAGGAGATCCAGAATTCGGCTGGCCGCCTCATTTTGTTCATAGATGAGATACATATGATAGTAGGCGCCGGCGCCGCCGAAGGGGCAATCGACGCTTCCAATCTGCTGAAGCCGCCGTTGGCT
This sequence comes from uncultured Candidatus Saccharibacteria bacterium, assembly GCA_964503795.1. Lineage (GTDB taxonomy): Bacteria > Patescibacteriota > Minisyncoccia > UBA6257 > WO2-44-18 > JAUSKF01. Next base: position 45,006 of record CAZDBT010000001.1, on the reverse strand, counting down.
AGGGGCGAGCTGCACGCTATCGGAGCGACTACGATCCGGGAATACCAGCGTCATATTGAGAAGGACCCGGCACTGGAAAGGCGCTTTCAGCCGATCATGGTTGAGGAGCCGACCTCTGATGACGCGGTTTCGATCTTGCGCGGTTTGAAGGAAAAATATGAGATGCATCATGGTTTGCAGATCAGTGATGAGGCGATCACGGCCGCAGTCAATCTGGCCGCGCGTTATATCACCGACCGCTTTTTGCCGGACAAGGCCGTTGATCTTATGGATGAAGCCGCCGCGGCCCGCCGCTTGGAGACCGAAAGCCTGCCAGCGGAACTGGATAAAATAAGAAGGGAGATCACCAAGCTGGAGATAGAGAAATCGGCTATTGCCCAGGAAACTTCCGCTAAAAGCAAAAGCCGAATGAAGGCCATTGATTCTCAAGTCGTAAAATTAAAGGAAAAGAACGACGAGTTGTCGGCTGGTTGGCATGCGGAAAAAATAACTTTTGAAAATTTGCACAACCTGCGGAAAAAAATTGAGGATCTGAAACGTCAGGCGGAATTAGCGGAACGAGAGGGGGATCTGGAGTCGGTAGCGCAGATCGTTTACGGCAGTTTGCCCCAGGCGGAAAAAGATTATAAGAGTTTTACCAAGAAACACGCCAAATCCTCCGGTTTTATCAAGGAAATGGTGGATGCCGAAGATATCGCGGCGGTGGTTTCCCGCTGGACCGGAATTCCGGTCAGTCGGATGTTGGAATCCGAGGCCAAAAAGTTGGTTAGAATAGAAGATGCCTTGGAGGGACGGGTCATCGGTCAACAAGAGGCGATCAAGGCGGTAGCCAGTTCTTTGCGACGCGCGCGCGCGGGACTTTCCGATGAAGATCGCCCGCTCGGATCATTTATGTTCCTGGGTCCGACCGGTGTCGGTAAAACCGAGCTTGCCAAAGCTTTGGCGGAGTTCATGTTCAACGATGAAAAGGCGTTGATCCGGATCGATATGTCCGAGTATATGGAGAAGCACTCGGTTTCCCGATTGATCGGATCGCCGCCGGGTTATGTTGGATTTGAAGATGGAGGCCAGTTGACCGAGTTGGTGCGCCACCGTCCATATAGTCTTATTTTGTTTGATGAGATCGAGAAAGCTCATCCGGAAGTATTTAATATTCTCCTTCAAATACTTGATAATGGCCGTCTGACCGACAGTAAGGGCAAGATGGTGAATTTCAAGAATTCGATAATTTTGCTTACTTCGAATGTTGGTAGCCAGTATTTTAAAGCTATGTCGAACATCGGATTTTCGTCGGTCAATGAAAATCATCAGGAAACGGCCGAGGAAGGTTTCCGAAGTAAGGTTACGGAATCATTGAAGCGCACTTTCAAGCCGGAGTTCTTGAACCGACTGGACGAAGTGGTGATCTTCAATGCTTTGACGAAAAAGGAAATAGAAAGGATAGTCGATCTACAGATAGAGGAGGTGAAAGATCGCCTGAAAGAGCGGGGGATCACTATTAATGTAGACGCGGCGGCCCGTAAATATATCGTGGAGAATGGATTTGATCCTGAATATGGAGCCCGGCCGATCCGCCGTTTGATACAAAAGACGATCCTTGATAAGCTCGCCGATAAGATAATCGGCGGGGAAATTAAAGATGGTGACAAAGTTAAAATCGGTTTTTCGGAATCCGCAATCAGCGTTAGCGCTTAAGGCGCTCGTTTTTGCCGCTTTTTTTGCTCTTGCAAAACTGGGTGGTTTTTCTACTCTTCCGATCCTGTTTTTCTTAGCGGTTTCCATCTTCCTCTATCTTAGGCCGTTTTTCCGGACTTTGGAGCTCGCCGGGACCTTTTTTGTGTTATTACTTAGCGCAATCTTGTTCATCCGGACCTTCACGGATACGATCGATTTTTATTTTGCGGTCGTCTATTTTCCCTTCCTTTTCTATGTCTTGATCGGCATTAAAGACCTGATCCTTATCCAAAGAGGCGGCTGGCGCGTGTTCTTAAGTTTCGCTTTGGCCTACCCGTCCTTCCTGATGTTCTTTTATTACGATCAAGGAAGCCTTTGGTGGACATTGCCGCTTCTTTTTTCCGTTTTGCTTTTTTTGTCCAAGGATTTTCTAAAAAAACGGCTGGCTTTTTGGCTGACCGCTTTTCTTAGTTCCCAGATAGCTTGGGCGGCGAATTTTCTGCCGGTTGGTTTTGTCAGCGCCTCCAACATCTCTATGCTGTTTTACGCCGTGGTTATTTCTTTTTGCGACCAATATTTGCGGGGCGAACTAAACAAGAGATCGGCGCTGATCCTGATCAATATATTCGTTCTGCTCCTGGTTTTAGTTCTGGCCTTTTCCCGCTGGGGCCTTTAGATATTTCTGGAATTCCGGTCCGAAGTCTTTATGTCGCAGGCCGAAATACACCTGGGCTTTTAAAATGCCGATCTTTGATCCGGCATCAAATCTTTTTCCCCGAAAATGCCACCCATACAACTTATCTCCCCCGGCCGCGTAATTTTTCAGGGCGTGGGCCAGCGCGATCTCCTTTCCTTGGTATGGGTAGAGCGCTTTGATCTCTTGAAAAATGGCCGGTGTCAGTATATATCTTCCGATGATCGTCAGATTTGAAGGCGCTTTGCCGATCTCGGGTTTTTCCACTACGTCCGTGATCAGGTGTAAGTCTTTAGCCAACGGGGATGGAATGGATCTGACCACGCCATAGCTGGAAACCAATTGGCCGGGCACCGGTTCCAATGTCACTATCGGCGCTCCGGTTTTTTGAAACAAACCGACCAAGGTTTTTAATGGGGGATTTTTATCCGCCAGCAGGTCATCGCCGAAGCAGACCAAAAAGGGCTCATTTTTAATGAAGGAGCGGGCGGCATAAACGGCGTCGCCATTTCCCAATGGTTCTTGCTGCACGACAAATTCAAACTTCACTTTTAGCTTTTGCCATTCGGGGTTGCTTTCCAGGTAGCTAATATATTTTTTAAACTCTGGCTGATTAGGGCCGGTAACGAAGATTATTTCTCTGACTCCGGCGGCTACTATTTCATCCAGCACGTAATGAATGATCGGTCGGTCCACAATACCGATCATCGCTTTTGGCTGATGCAACGTGAGAGGCATAACTCTGATCCCCAACCCGGCTACCGGCACGATGGCCTTTTTGACTTTCATATAGCAAAAGCTTAATATAATTTTTAATGTTTGCAAACCAGAAATCCATAGAGATCTGTTATGCCCTCTTGCGAGTGGCGGCGCAGATCCGTCGTCAACAACTCAAACAAAGCATTGAAAGTCTGGCCTTTCGTTTCATGGAAGAAGTTGCTTCCGAGAATTTTGACGTCGCTATAAAAACGTCGTCTGCTATTGATGCCGTTCTGAAGATCGGTCAGGCGCTTTATGAAATTGAGCCGGTGAATGCCAAGGTTATCTTAGGAGAGTTGGAATCTGTTAATGCGGCAATGCGGCAAACACTGGGAATCGATGGATTGCCGAATTTGGACAAAGTTTTTCAAAATGCCGGAAATGCGGCAAATTATCCGGCAAAGACCTTTGCGGACATCCGGCATTCCTCTGGAATTGCCGCATCCGAGCTCTTGATCACGGAAGAAAGCGGAAGCGGCAATGGGTTTTCGGCAACAATGCGGCAATCGGCAATTTTGGAAAAGATCCGGCAATCAGACAAGGGGCGGGCGCCGCTAAAAGATATCCTTGCCGCATTCCCGGATATCAGCGAGCGAACAATGCGTTATGACCTGCAAAAACTTTGCGCTCAAGGCCTAATTGAACGCATTGGTAGCGGTGGTCCCGGTAGCTATTATTCAGCCAAAAATAGGGCGTAATAAAACAAAAACAGCCTCGTTATAACTAGTGTAATGACTTTGTGTGAGGCTGAGTCATTTACGGGTAAGTTTACGTTCTGTTTGCTTATAATCCGTAATTTTCAGCCCTCCCACAATTGGGAGAGTTTTTTTATTCCTCACAGTAAAAAGATCCCCAGTTATTACTTAAGACCTATAGGTCCTATAAGACTTATAAGTCCCATAAGGTTTGAAATAAAGATTGGTTTTCGGTTCGTGGTCGATTCTCCTGCGCATCAGCGCTTGGGAAGGGACGGGAAACAATTTTTAGTAGCAATTAAAAACATTAAGATAGTAAAAAAGTTAAATTAAACAATGGGAAATATAACAAAGAAATTTGCCTCGATCGCCATTTCAGTGGCGACCGTTGCATCACTTTCGGGTTTTGCCCTGTTGGTTCCTGTCGCTCACGCGCAGACCGACTTGCAAGCCCAAATCAATGCTTTGTTAGCACAGATTGCCGCCTTGCAGTCACAATTGGCTGGTGGTAGCAATCCTTCTTTCGTTGCCTGCAATTTCACTCGCGACCTCACCGTGGGTGTAAAAGGAGATGACGTAATGTGCTTGCAAAAGTATTTGAATGATGGAGGCCATGCTATCGTCGGCGTTGCCGGCACTGCTGGTTCTTCTGGCTATGAAACTACCTACTTTGGTGCAAAAACCAGCGCTGCGGTTGCCTCTTGGCAAGCCGCCAATGGAGTTGCTCCGGCAGTAGGATATTTTGGTCCGAAGTCTCGGGCTAAATATGCAGCTTTATCAGCCTCTGCCGTTCCGGTTCCTCCTGGTACTCCGGCTCCAACTCCGGTTGGTTCTGGTTTGACCGTTTCCTTAGCATCTGATCAACCCGCTGCGGGTCTTTTCGGCGAATCCTTCGCCAGCCGGCCGTTCACCAAGTTGGTGTTCCGCGCTTCCGCTGATGGAGACGTAACCGTCAAAGCTTTGACAGTGGAAAGACAGGGCCAAGGCGCTGATGCCGCTTTCTCCGGAGTCGTAGACCTGGATGAAGATGGCATTCGGCTTGGTTCGTCCAAGACCTTCGGTTCGGATCACCGCGCCCGCTTGACCGACTCCTTTGTCGTGAAAGCTGGCCAGACCCGTACGATCACTCTTGCCGGCGATTCCGACAGTGACCAAGACGCTTATGCTGGCCAATTAGTTTCTTTGGCTTTGGTAGGCGTGGAAGTCTCTGGTTCTTCCGCGGTTAACGCTTCCTACCCGATGGTAGGCAACTTAATGACCGTGAATTCTACATTGTCTATCGGCAGCGTAACTCTTGCTCGAGGCGCTTATGACCCAGGATCCGGCCAGACTAAAGAAGTCGGCACCGTGGGATATCGCTTTACCGGCTTGAGATTAAATGCAGGTACCAATGAAGATGTATTGGTTAAGTCTATCCGTTTGAACCAATCCGGTTCTGCCGCGGCTAGCGACTTGGCTAATGTTAAGATCGTTCTCGATGGCGTCAGTTATGACACCATGGTTAGCGCCGATGGTAAGTACTACACTGCCAAATTCGGTTCTGGCATAAAGATCGAGAAAGGCCTCAACAAGGAGCTCCACGTACAGGGCGATGTGGTTAATGGTTCTAACCGAACTGTTGACTTTGATCTGTACCGCTACGAGGATCTTCAGGTTACCGGTCTGACTTATGGATATTCCCTCTCTCCGACGGCTAGTGAAACTGGCTCAGCGGCTGATGATGGTTTGTTCCATGCGTCCGAGCCTCGGTTTGATGCTTATCAGGTGCAGATCGGCACTGGCAGCATCAGCGTTCAGAACGCCACAACTGTCGGCGCTCAAAATGTAGCCATCAACTTGCCTAACCAGCCTTTGGGGGGCATCGTCGTTGACGTAAAAGGTGAAGATATCACCGTTGCTGCAATGAATTTTGATGCGGCTACCATTGAGTCTGCCGGAACTGGCGGTACTATCGACACCAACGATGTCACCAATATCACTTTGGTAGACGAAAATGGCGCCGTAGTAGCTGGTCCGGTTGATGGAGTAGCTGGTGGCAATAATGCCATCCGCTTCAGCGACACTGTTACCTTCAAAGTTGGCCGTCATACCTACACCTTAAAAGGTAAGTACAACACCGACTTCTCGAATGGCGACACTGTAGCTGCTTCCACGACACCAAGTTCTGATTGGACTACGGTTAGAGGTACGGTTTCCGGAGTAAGCATTACTCCGACCCCGGCCAGCGCCGTAACTACCAACACGATGACTGTTCGGGCCGCCGCATTGGTTGTTACTTTGGATTCCAACACCAATTCTGGCACTGGCAGTTCTACTGCCCAGACCGTGGTAGCTGGAGTCAACGGCTATGAGTTTACCAGGTACGTCCTAGATGCTAGCGGTTCCGGTGAAGATGTGAAGCTGAATTCAATGAAGCTTCGTCTCACTTTCAGCGGCTCCAATTCAGCTGATGACCTAACTAATTGTCAGCTGTGGGATGGCGCGACTGCTTTGACTACTGGTACTAACACCATTAATCCGACCAACTCCGACACTTCTCCATTAGACTCTACCTTCTCGCTTGATACGCCGATGACCCTTGCAAAGGGCACCATCAAGATACTTTCTATGAAATGTAACTTGATCTCCGGCGCTAAGCTTGGCGGCCAGTGGTCTTGGGGTATTGCGAGCATTGCCACCAACGTGTCCAGTAATGGCGCGGTTTCCGGTCAATCTATTACCGAAACCGGCACTACTGACAACGGCCGCATAATTACGGCTGCCAGCGGTGGTAGTTTGGCTATAAGCCTGGATTCTTCCAGTCCGTCCTTGAAGTGGCTCCAAGCCGGCACCACGGATAACACCTTGGCTGTCCTGCGATTGAATGCCACTAATGAGGCGATCAGCGTGAACACCCTTGGTTTGCAGATCGCTACTTCCACCGGCAACGGTGTTGCTTATGGAGGTATGGCTTCCAACACCCCGAACGACTTGAGCAAGGTCACTGTTTGGAATGGTTCTACTAAAGTCGGCGAAGCAGTCTTTAGCGCGAGCGATTTCGCGACTGCTACCCTGACTGGCGTGACTGTTCCGAAGGATGACCAAGTGCTCTTGACGATCAAGGGTGACATTGGGAACATCGGCATCGGATTGGCTGCTCGACCTGGCCACTTAGTGGTCGTGAACTACGACGCGGATAACAGCTCCGACAAAACCAATACTGGCGCTGTCGGCGTAGGACTATCTTCCGGTCTCACGATCGGTTCTGGTGGTTCGGACTCGGCTTCCAATGGCGCAAGAATTGCCCGAAGCATTCCGACTATCTCTAAACTTGATTTAGGGACGAGCAAGTTTGCTAATAACACCAATCAAACCTTATACAAGTTCTCCGTATCTGCTCCTTCGAGCGGCAACGGTGTGAGCTTATACAAGATGACTTTTGAGGTTGCTACTAGCAGCACCGAGCTTAACGACGGCGCTCAGCATCCAGCGAACTTCAAGGTGACCAACTTCAGACTGTATTGCTATTCGGATTCCGGATTTTCCTCTCCGTCTTGCAACACGTTTGATAACTCTGGTCTCTTGAACCAAGGAGGCTTGGCCAATGCGTCTCACGATCGGCTAGGAGCTGATAACGCCAATGCCCCGGTGTACAGCTCTACTTCGCCGAGGGTAAGCGTCTTGTTCAATCCAACTGATGCTACCGGCGGTTCTACCGCTGAAGCTATCCGCGTCTCGGCTGGTACTACCAAGTATTTTGCTCTGATCGCAGATGCAACTGGTGGCACGAGCACCCCATCTATCTCTACCAAGATGGACGGCGATGCGACCTTCTCCAGCTTGAATAATTCAACTGGAAGCTTGGGTGATCGAACAACGGGCGTCAGTGAAGGCGGCTTAGATCTGACCTCGGGTGGTGATGACTGGTCCTCTGGTCGTTATATCTTCGCAACCACGGCTGCCAATGTGGATGCTGGAGATGATGATGACTTCATCTGGTCCGGTAACGCCACTAATACCTCACAGAGCATTGTTGACTACGACTGGTTCAACGGATTCTTAGTCCCTGGACTGTCCAACGGCGACACTGGTCTTGCGGTCGTACTCGGTCTCTAACGGGTTTGTCGGGCAACCGACATCTTGAGATCTGTTAGGAATTCAAAACCCCCCTTGCGGGGGGTTTTGAATTGGGTTAAGATTTCTATGTTTTTAAATCTATGAAGAAAATCTTACTTTCCGTCGGCGTTTTTGGATTATTGGCCGTAACCGCGACTGCGGTCTATTCGGTGGTTCATCGTGGAAGTTCTCCAGTTGCCGGAAGTAATCCGGACGACCTTGCTTCCGCTACGCCATCTACCGGATCTTTGCTCGCGCCGCCGCCAGTCAGCCAAGGTTCTATCAAACCCGCCACCACTAAAAAATATAGTGGGCAGGCTTTGAAATTTTTAGGCGATCCGCAAATTTTAGCCAAATACCCCGCCGAGTTTGTGGAGCAGAAACGGAATCAACTGGCTGACATCATCAAATTGGTTGAGGCCGATCCGACCGATGAAACCAATTGGATGGACATCGGATTAGTGAAGAAGAATTTTGATAATTTTTTCGGTGTCCGGGATGCTTGGGAGTATGCCAAATTACTCAACCCCAGCAACGCCCTCAACTGTTACAACCTCGGAAATTTGTACGCCTCTTACTTGGGGGATAATCAAAAGGCGGAGCAAAATTTTCTAGGAGCTTTAAAGCTTGACCCTAATTCCGATTATACTTACCTTGGTTTGGCGGAATTCTACCGTGATTTCTACAAAGCAAAATCCGACCAGATAGATGATGTTCTGCTGGCTGGTCTGAAAGTTTTACCTGCCGATCCCAATTTGCTTCTTCAGCTCGGGTTTTATTATAAGTCCGTCCAGAATAAAGAGCAGGCGTTGGAATATTTCAACCGGTTCTTGAAGTTATCGGGAATTACCGGGCTCCAGCAACAGCAGGTCCAGAACGAAGTGGACGCTCTTAGTCGTTAAGATAAATTTCTCTGGTGGCGGCCAACATTTGCTCGATCCCCAGTTTCTTTTTGAGAAATTCGTTACCCGCCGCCGCTATTTTTTTGGCCTCTTCCGGTTTGGAGATCAGATGATTGATGGCGCGAGCCAACTCCTCCGGTTCGCGGGGCGGCATTATCAATCCCCGGTCGGAAATTATTTCCGGCATCCCTCCGACGCGCGTGACGATGATCGGCAGCTGGGCGGTCATTGCTTCCAATAAAGTGTACGGCAGTCCTTCCTTGATCGAGGAGAGCAGGAACAGATCAAAGGCCTTCAGATAAGGAGCGGCTGGTGAAATGTTTTGGATCAGGAAGAACCGGTTCTCTAATCCGACTGCTTTGATCCGGCGTTCCAATTTTGTTTTTAAAGATCCGTCGCCGATAACAAAAAACTTGGTTTGTGGATTTTCTACCAGGGCGGCGGCCTCAATAAAATCCTCATGACTTTTTTCGGCGACCAGTCGGCCGATCGAGCCTATCCAAATTTCATTATCGGATCTGGTTCGCGCCAGAGTCGCCAGCGCTTTGCGGGCGGTTTTTTTATCCAGAAATTTCAGATTCTGCCAGTCCAGGCCGTTGTGAATGGTGACCAGTTTGGCGGGATCGGCAATGTGATATTTTAGCGCCAGCTGGCGGTCATATTCGGAAACGTTGATGATCTTATTTTGAAAATAGCCGGCGAATTTATGAAAGGCGATATAGGTCCAGCGTCGGGAGAGGCTTAGGTAATTGTCCGGATTAAAAACCCAGCCATGGGCCGTGAAGACCACCTTAGGCACTCCGGCCAGCTTCGCCGCTATAGCGCCGATCACTCCTGCCTTAGAGCTGTTAAGATGGACTATCGCCGGCCGCTCTCTCCGGAAGATCAGGAATAATCCTCCCAACGCCAGCCAGTCATTGATGAACAGCAGGAAAGGCCAAAAGGAATTAGATAAAAACCGCGCTCCGGCTTTTCCGCCGGTGATCACCTTGATGTCAAATTGCTCGGGATCTAGGCCGCCGGAGAGGTCGGCGACGTATTTCTGCGCGCCGCCCACATCATCTTTAGTGACCAAGTAGAGTATTTTTTGCTTCTTCATAAGTCTTTAAGTTTTACAATTTATACGATACTATGAGACGGATGTCAAAACAAGCGATCGGGGTTTTTAGTTTGGCTTATCCGCCGTTCATCGGAGGGGCGGAGATCGCCCTTAAAGAGATCATCTCGCGCGCTCCGGCCAGTGACTTTGTGGTTTTTACTAAGAAATTTGACCGAAGCTGGCCTACGGCGGAATCTTTTGATAATTGTTCGATCTTGCGCATCGGCAGGGGGAAAAACTCCCCGCGCAGTTACTACGGAGGACTTTTCGGAAAGATCCTTTATATTTTTCAGGCAGTCCGGGTCGCGGAAAAGATCCATCGCGGGCGGCCTTTTTCGGCGATCTGGGCGGTGATGGCTTCTTACGCGGGAATAGCCGCCTTGATATTTAAACTGCGGCACCCGAGCGTGCCTCTTCTGCTTACTTTGCAAGAGGGGGACTCCGAGGAGCATATTTTAGGAAAAGTCGGCATTTTCTATCCGCTCTGGAAAAAAATATTCAAAAAAGCGGACTATATTCAGGTCATCAGCAATTTTTTGGCGGATTTTGCGCGCCGGCACGGAGCCCGTTGCCCGATCGAAGTTATTCCTAATGGGGTAGATTTGGCCAATTATAGGACCGATAAGTCTTATAGGACCAATAAGTCTCATATAATTATCACCACCTCACGATTAGTGTACAAAAATGGCGTTGATATTTTGATCAGGTCATTACCACTGTTACATACTGCTAGTTACAAGCTACTGATCCTGGGCGACGGACCGGAACGTCAAAAACTTGAATTGTTGACTAAAGATCTGGGCATTGGAGATCAGGTGCAGTTTCTTGGTCATATAGAGCCAGACCAAATACCCTCCTACTTGCTACGGTCTACTGTCTTTGCGCGGGCGTCGCGTTCGGAGGGTCTGGGTAATTCTTTTCTGGAAGCGATGGCGATCGGTCTGCCGATCATCGGCACTAATGTTGGGGGTATACCGGATTTTCTCAAAGACGGCGAGACCGGGTTATTCGCTAAAGTGGATGACCCCGGGGATCTAGCCGAAAAGCTAGACCGTTTGTCCGGCGACCGGAACTTACGGGAGAAGCTGATCGCGAATGGCAAAAAATTGATCGCCGAAAAATATACCTGGGATATTGTTGCGGCAAAAATGAGGAATATTTTCCAAAAATTATGCGAATCCTAATTGCTACCGGAATATATCCTCCGGATATTGGCGGTCCGGCCACTTACACGGTTCTTATGGAAAAAGAGCTTCCAAGCCGCGGCTTTGTGGTTGATCATCTGGCCTTTACGGAATATCGGAAGAAGCCGAAGTTGATCCGGCATTGTTTGTATCTGTGGGACTGTTTTTGGAAGGCTAAAAATTGCGACGTCGTTTACGCGCAAGATCCGGTGAGCGTTGGTTTGCCGGCGTTGATCGCCGCGCGACTACGGGGCAAGAGATTTTTTATTCGCGTCGCGGGAGATTATGCTTGGGAACAATCGGCGCAACGTTTCGGCGTGGGCGATACGATAGATGATTTCCAGCATAAAAGATACGGTTGGCGAGTCGGGTTATTGCGGGCGATCCAACGGTTCGTTGTCGGTCGCGCGGATCTGGTGATCACGCCAAGCAACTATTTTCGGAAACTCGTTGGCGGTTGGATAAAAAATCCTGACAGGGTGAAAACGATTTATAATGGGATCAAATTTGATCCGGTGGTTATGACAGCTAGGGATCCAAAGATGTTCATATCGGTGGGGCGTCTTGTGCCCTGGAAGGGCTTTGATTTTCTAATTCACTTGATGACTGAACCCGAGCTTGTCGGTTCCCGGCTAGTCATTATCGGTGACGGACCAGATCGAGGCAGGCTAGTTAACATCATCAAGGAACTCAAACTTGAGGATCGCGTTGAATTGCCCGGAGATGTTAGTCGTGAAGTGATGCTAAAAGAATACCTGCCCAATGCGGGATTGTTCATTTTGAATACCGCTTTCGAAAGTTTTTCTTTTGCGGTCGCTGAGGCAATGAACGCCGGCTTGCCGGTAATTGCTACCAATATAGGAAGTATTCCTGAGTTGATAGAAAGCGGCAAAGAGGGCATCTTGATAGAGCCGAACAACAAGGAGCAGATCCTCGCAGCCATAAATAGGATGCAGATAGATAGCAATTTTAGTAATCATGTTGCGTTGGCCGCGCGAGACAAAGCAAAGAATTTCACCATCGAACGCACCGTGGATAATCTAGTAAAACTAATCAATGAACATACAGGTTAAAAAAGACCATTATTTCCGGAAAAAATACGATACCCTGGATCGTTTTATTTCCTATTTCTATCAGATAGATCTTTCGCAGGAAGCGGTTGAGGCGGGGGCCAAGATTTTAGAGATCGGCAAGGGCAATGGATTTTTTTCGGACTATCTGAAGAAGTTGGGCTATCAGGTCACCACTTGTGATTTTGATAAAGACCTGGGCCCCGATGTGGTAGCCGATATCCGCAAATTGCCTTTTCCGGATAACAGTTTTGATCTGGTTACGGCTTTTGAGGTTTTAGAGCATCTGCCGTTCGCGGACGTGGAGGTGGCGCTGGCGGAATTGAAACGAGTCTCCGGCGGCCGGGTTCTCATTTCCGTTCCCTATAAGTCCACCTACTTTGAAATGGTTTTGAAGTTTCCGTTCGTCCGGACAATTTTTCGCCGGTTGTTTTTGGACATTCATTTCCGGATTCCATTGCCCTTCGGCGGCATCAAGGTTTCCGGCCAGCATTATTGGGAGATAGATCTTTTTAAAACTCCCCTAAGCAAGGTTAGAGGAACTATCCGTAAATTTTTCCGTATAGAAAAAGAGATCAGCCCGGTACTGGATCATTACCACCGGTTTTTTGTATTAAAGAAATAAAGAAATAATGAAAGTTCTATTATTATCAACCGACTCCCAGATATTCAACGAAGCGAGCCCGGCGCGCGCTAGAATTTTAGAATACGGGAAATTATTTGAAGAGCTCTGCGTCGTGGTTTATACGCGACCGGGAAAAATAAAAGAAGAGATCGGTAATGTCTCGATTCTCCCGACCAACAATCGGTTCCGGATGGGATATTTCGCGCGCGCGATTCGATTGGGCCGGAAAGTAATGGGGGATGGCGGCGGCTGGGTGGTCTCATCGCAGGATCCATTTGAAACCGGCTGGGTGGCCTATCGGCTGAAAAAAACCCTCCGGATCCCTTTCCAGGTCCAAATTCACACTGATTTTATGAGCTCATATTTTGGCCGGGCATCTTTGAAAAACCGATTGCGAGTTGTAATCGCAAAAAAAATTGTCCGGAAAGCGGATCGGATTCGAGTTGTTTCGGAGCGCATCAAAAAATCCTTAGTTGTTCTCGATGCCAAATTAGAAAGTAAGATTGCCGTGCTACCGATCTTTGTGGACAAGGAGACTTTCAGATTGGCCTCTCCTGTATCTCGCGATGCGCTCAAGATTGCCCGCGAAGATTTTTTGATATTAACTGTGGCGCGGAAAGGCCCGGAGAAAAACATGGCTTTAGCGAATGATATAATCGGCGAGCTAAAGAAACGAGGGAATCGGGTTAAATGGTTTCATTTTGGGTATGGTAGAAACGACGTTGGCGCTGAGTGGCTAGATGAGGCCTTGGATAATCAGGATTTGAAAGCCCGATACTATAAAGCTGCTGATTTATTTTTACTAACCTCAAATTATGAGGGTTATGGGATGGTTGCAGTGGAGGCTGCTGCTGCCGTGGTGCCAGTGGTGATGACCGATGTTGGCGTGGCGTTGGGAGCTATTTTCCCGGTCGGCGATAAAGAAAAGGCGGTCGCGATCATTGAAGAATTGATCCGGAGCCCGGAAAAGAGAAAAAAGTTGGTTGAACAACAAAATGAATTTTTTAAAAATTGGCCAACCAAGGAGCAATACTTTGATCAATTTAAGAAAAGTTTAACTTTCTAACTTATGAAGTTATTATTCATCACCCAAAAAGCGGACAAAAACGATGATGTGTTGGGAGTTTATCATCGCTGGATAGAAGGCCAAGCCAAGCGCTGCGAAAAAGTGACGGTTGTTTGCCTGTATCAGGGCAAAACCGAATTGCCGGCCAATGTTACAGTTTATTCTTTGGGCAAGGAATCGGGCCGGACACGGATCCGGTTCATTTTTCGTTTTTTAGGTCTGATCTGGAAATTACGGAAAGAGTACGACCGGGTATTCGTTCATATGAATCCCGAATATGTGCTGCTTGGTGGGATATTTTGGAGGTTAACCGGAAAGAAAATCATTTTGTGGTATGCTCACTATATTTCTAACTGGAAAATTCGTCTGGCGGCTATGTTGGCCGATCGTCTTGTAACTTCTACCCGACGGGCTTTTCCTTTTCCAAGCAAAAAATTATTAGTGCTTCAACAGGGCATAGACACCGACCTGTTCCGGCCGATCGAGCATCGTTTTAAAGCTGGCCAGCCGCCGTTAAAAATTCTTTTTTTGGGGAGAATTTCTCCGGTCAAGAACCTAGATGTGCTGATCCGAGCTTTTCAAATGGCCGCCTCCCGGTCGGCCATAGAGTTATCGGTGGTCGGCGGCCCGACGCCCGGCAAAAACTCGGAAGCGGCCTACTTTGAGCAGATAAAAAAACTGGCCGGAGATCCGGTTATAGCCTCCAAGATCAGATTCCACCCCCCCGTTCCTAACTTTCAAACACCGTCCATCTATAATCAGCACGATCTATTCGTGAATCTCACCGTTACCGGCAGTTTTGATAAGAGCACGCTGGAAGCAATGGCATGCGGTTTGCCGGTGCTGGTGAGCAATCTGGCTTTCAGGGAGATCCTGCCGCCGAAATTACAGGACCGGCTGATGTTTCTGGAGAACGATGCCGGCGCTTTGGCGGCCCGGATATCGGAACTCGTTAATTTATCGGAAGAGGAACGGCGGGAGATCGGCGCAGCTTTGCGCGAGCTGATCATTGCCAAGCACGGATTAAATGATTTAATGGATAAGCTGAATAAGGCCATCCTCTCTACCTAAAATGATCGTTGATCTCAAAGACCAGAAAAACCCTCTATTCCACTATTTCGCGAAAAGCGAGTTTCTTAAGAAATTTTTTGACAACATAGCGATGGTTTTCGGTCTGGTGAATTCTTATTTCATCATCCACACTCTTAGCGTCTTCCAATTCGGCTCTTATCAGCTGGTGTTGGCTTTCATTAACCTTTTGGACAATTTCAATTTGGAATTCGTGGATGGCGTCGTCATCGTGGAGATGCGGCGTTACTTCAACGTTAAAAATCCAGCCGCCGCTAAGCGGCTATTTTTAGACAGCGCCATGATCAAGATCCCCATTGCGCTCCTTTCGGCGCTGATAATCTTTCTGGGGGCGCATATAATTTCCGGATTTTACGGAGAAGACATCGCCCTTTTTATAAAGATCTCCGGATTGCTGCTGATAACGGGCGCCATCCAGGCTTTGGAGACCATGTTTCTTAAATCCGTCATCTCGTTCGCCCATTGGAGCCTGGGGGCGATCCGGGAAGTGGCTAAGCTGGCCTTCATAATTGTTTTTCTGCTGTCTAATCAATTTACAATTCTTCAGGTGATCATCGCTCACGTTTCCGCCGAGGCGATCTCGGTTCTAGCATTGGGGCTATTGTTGGTAGTGAGAAAATATTGGATCGTTTTCGGTAAGGTCGCGCCACAGGCCGATCATTTGATCGGAAAAGTCTTCAGCGGTTACGGAAAATGGGCGGCCATTCGTTACGGCGCCTCGAAGATATCCAAAAACACCGCCCCATTTTTCATAAAATTCTTCGTTAATACCGAGGCGGTTGGTTTCTATTCTCTGGCGGTCAATCTCATAACTTTTATACAGAATGCCGTTCCGCTGGACGGACTTTCCCCGATTTTTATGCTCAAGGCGGACGCTAAGGAAGAACTGGGTTTTATTTTCCAGCGGACGGTTAAGTATTCTTTCTGGTTGGGAGTGTTGCTGACGATCGTCGGGCTGGTGGCGGTGCCGCCGGTCGTTGTTTTCTTATTCCCCAAGTACGCGCCCGCCCTACCGCTTTTTCGGTTGATGCTTCTGGCTATGCCGATCTATGGTTTCTATAAGATCTTGAAAGCCCTGCTCTCGGTTCTTAGGGAGTACCGGATCTTGACCATGCGGATCATCAATGAAACTCTGATGACTCCCTTGGGATCGGTGATCCTCTTGCCGATCTTCGGAATTCTGGGCGCGGGACTCGTTTATACTTTTGTTTACATTGAACGGGTCTACTATTTCTATACCAGCCTGGTTAAGGCGCGTCCGGAATTTAAGATGAAGTTCAAAAATTTTATAAAATTTGACCGCGCTGACCGAGATTTCCTGCGCAAAATGATCGCCAGAATTTTCTTTTGGCGCAGCTCGCCTCCCGAGGCCCCAAACCTATGAATCCTATTCTTATATGAAGACTATTTTCATAACCTGTTTCTTTAATTTGGCGGTCCGTAACATTTTAGAAACGGAGTTCTTCAGGATCTTACGCGGCCGTCGGGATCTGCGGATAGTTTTACTGGCGCCCGAAAAGAATGGCGATTTCTTCCGCAAGGAATTCGGCGGTCCCAATATCATAGTGGAAGAAGTGCCGATTCGGCCAATGGCTAAGATCAACCTTCTCTTCCATCTTTTATCCTGGAATCTGTTGCGCACGCGCAGCAAAAAGATCCATCGGCTGGTTCGATTGAGAAAAGACCATAATTATTTTTGGTATTTTTTGACCGCATTCCTGAATGGGTTGGGCGGCTGGCCGGTGATCAGGAAGATATTCCGGTATTTGGATTACCGACTGGTTTCTAGCGGGGGGTTTGAGGACTTATTTGATCGCTATCGCCCCGCTGCGGTTCTGGCCACCGATATCCAGGATCTGCGAGTCCAGGAATCCAGCGACGCGGCTTTGATAAGAGCGGCGCGCCGCCGGGGAATTTTTAGTGTGGGTATGTCTCGCTCTTGGGACAGCATGACTACCAAAGGTTTATTGAGGACCCTGCCCGACATTCTGGCCGTCCAAACCGAGGATATAAAAAGCCAAGCCGTTGCTTATCATAGCGTTCCGACCGACCGGATAGTGGTGGTGGGTGTTCCGCATTACGATGCCTATATTACCGGCGTCCGGATTTCCAGAAAAGATCTTTTTCAGAAGATCAAGCTCGATCCCACCCGTAAGCTGATATTCTTCGCCCCGCCCAGCGATATTTGGACCGGCGATAGATCCTTGAATCCTTATCTGTTGAAAACTATTGCCCGCGCGGGCGAACAGGTAGTGGTGCGCTTTCCTATTTTCGGAGAGCTGAACGTCGGTGATTTTGTGGCCCCGCCATATATCGTTTTCGACCGGCCCGGCAATGCCGCGCGCCTTGAGGAGTCTTTGTTGAGTCGGCACGATGACGCTCATTTCGCCGACCTGCTCTATCATAGTGATCTAGTGGTCACCGGCCCATCCAGTGTAATTTTGGACGCGGCAGTTTTTGGTAAACCGACGGTATTGATCGGCTTTGACGGCGCTAAAGTTAAGCCCTATTGGCAGAGATTGAGCCGTTATTACGATTATGAGCACCAGGAATCGGCGATCCGGACCGGAGGCATTAAGATCGCGCGGAATAGCGAAGAACTGCTAGAGTATATTAAAGAAGATCTGGCGCATCCCGAGATCGGCAGAGATGCCCGTCGCGGGCTTGCCGAGAGTTTCTGCCCAGGTCTTGATGGCCGTTCGGGCGCCCGGCTGGCGGACCTGGTTATGAAAAATCTATGAAATCCCGTTAGAAATTCTACCCAACACAGTTATAAAGAAAATATGATAATTATCCAAAGGAAATCAATATTTAGCCCTAGGCCATTATTGGGTCAATATTTCTAACGGGATGAAATATTTAACTCCGGAAGAAATAAAAAATTCACGCCCGGAACTCTCCGGGCTTCAGCAGCATGCCAGCTGGGATATCCGCAGTGGCCGGGCTTTGGGTCTAGTGAGGCGATATACGCCCAATACCGCGAGCGCGATCTTGGATTGCGCTTCCGCGAGCGGAGGTTTTTTGTTACAGCTATCCCAGGCCGGTTACGCTAATATAAGCGGCTTGGACATTGACGATTACCGGCAGCCGGAGGCCAAAAAATTTGATTTCAAGACCGGAGATGTTTGTCTGCAGCCAATTCCCTGGCCCGATCATTCTTTTGATGCGGTGGTTTCTCTGCAGACCGTGGAGCATCTGGAAAACCCCTATTATTTCATCAGAGAAGTGAGCCGGGTTCTCAAGCCGGGAGGGATCTTTATTGTTTCCATGCCCAACCCCTTCCATATTTTGAATCGGTTGCTATTTTTATTCCGTGGAAATTTGTATCATTGGTTGGAGAGCGATAATCACATCACCTTTTTCACTAAAGCGACATTTAAAAAAGCTTTTTTGAACAATTTCAGATTGCTGGAACTGGGTTATGCCAAGCCGGAGTTCAAATACCGTTTTCTGAATCGCCGGAAAGCTTTTTGGAGGTTATTGCCGGCAAATCAGTGGTTCGGCCGCTATACTTATTTCGTATTAAAAAATGACCGATAAGATTTTAAATAATTTGGTTAAAGCCGAGATCAAGCGGCAAAACGAAACTTTGGATCTGATCCCGTCGGAAAATTATGCATCGTCGGAGATCTTGGAGCTAATGGGGTCCCCGTTAGCCAATAAATATTCGGAGGGTTATCCTGGCAAAAGATATTATCCCGGAAATTTTTATTATGACGAGATAGAAAAATTGGCCCAGCAGAGAGGCTTGGAAGTTTTTGGCCTGAACGCCGATGAGTGGTCAGTGAATGTTCAGCCTTATTCCGGTTCGCCGGCCAATCTGGAAATTTACTCCGCTCTGATGGAGTTCGGCGATACCCTGATGGGTTTGCGTTTAGACGCCGGCGGTCATCTTACTCACGGACATAAAGTTAATTTTTCCGGCAAAGCCTACAAAGTCGTGCATTATGGCGTGGATGAGAAAACCGGATTGATCAACTATGCGGAGCTGGAAAAGTTGGCTAGGGCCAACAAGCCAAAAGTGATCGTTTCTGGTCTAACGGCTTATCCGCGGAAGATTGATTTCCAGAAGATCGGCGCGATCGCCGAGGGAGTCGGCGCCTATCACCTGGCCGATATTTCCCACATTGCCGGTTTGGTGCTGGCTGACCTGCATCCCTCCCCGTTTCCTTACGCCGACGTGGTGATGACCACGACCCACAAAACCCTGCGCGGTCCCCGCGGAGCGGTTATTTATAGTAAAAAGTTGAAAGTGAAAAGTGAAAAATCCGACCTGCTGATTTCCGATGCTATTGATAAGGCGGTTTTTCCCGGAATGCAGGGCGGGCCACACAATAATTCTACTGCCGCTCGGGCGTTGATGTTCTGGGAGGCGAGTCAGCCGGAATTTAAAAAATATCAGGAGCAGACCCTGAAGAATTCTAAAAAACTGGCTGAATCTTTAATGAAGCTGGGATTTAAATTGCTGACCGGCGGTACCGACAATCATCTTCTAGTGGTTGATCTACGAGGCTCGGAGATCGATGGGAAGACTGCCGAAAAGGCCTTGGAAGCCAGTAATATAAACGCCAACCGGAATTCCATTCCGGGCGATCCCTCGCCACTAAAACCGAGCGGATTGCGGATGGGAACTCCGGCGTTGACTACCAGGGGAATGAAAGAAAAAGAAATGAAGATCGTGGCGGATCTGATCTGGCGATCCTTAATAAAGAAGGAGAATGTTTTGGCCGAAGTTCAAAAGCTCTGCAAAAAGTTCCCCCTCCCTTACAAATTTTAATTTAATGATAAAAGTAGATGGAAAGATTTTGGCCGGGAAAATAATTGCCGAATTGAAAAGTCGGCCGACACCATCAAAGGAACTGGCGGCGGTTTTGGTCGGAGAAAATGCCGCCTCTGCCAGTTTTTTGAAACAAAAAGGGAAAATTGCCGATGAGCTCGGCATCCGCTTCGTTGTCCACAATCTAAGCGCCGATCTTTCGGAGGGCGAATTAATCGCCGAGCTGATAAAAATCATTTCTAACGCTAATGTCGGCGGATTCATTTTGCAGCTTCCCCTGCCGGAGAAATATGATCGAGCGGCCATCCTGACGGTTTTGCCTGTGGAGAAAGACGTTGATGCTTTGACTGGAAAAGGAGCGGCGGTGCCGCCGGCGGTTTTAGCGGTTCTGGACATTTTAAAGGAGGTTAATTTCCCGATCACCGATAAAGTAGTGGGAGTGGTCGGGCGCGGTCTGTTGGTCGGCCGCCCGATCGCGGAATGGTTTTCCGGGAAGTGCCGGGAGGTCGTTGTTTTTCACACCGGAACGGACCTGGTCCGTATCAAAGATTGCGACTTGGTGATCTGTGGAACGGGGAAACCGGGATTAATTAAGCAGGAAATGCTGAAGGCCGGCGCCGGAGTCATTGATTTCGGGTTTGGAATGGTGGACGGAAAAATTCGCGGCGACTTCGATCCCAATTCGCTAGTCGCTAGTCGCGAGTCGCTTAGTTTCTACACCCCCACTCCCGGCGGCACCGGCCCCGTTTTAGTAGCCGAACTGTTCAGGAATTTTTACGATTTAAATTAATATTTTTTGACATTTTCGTCAAAAAGTTTACAATCTTTTTTGTATGAAGAAGGCTTTAATTACCGGCATTACCGGCCAAGACGGTTCCTATTTGGCGGAGCTTTTGCTGTCTAAGGGCTATGAAGTCCATGGTTTAATGCGTCGTTCCAGCTCCTTTAACACCAAGCGGATCGACCACATTCCGCACTCGCTACAAGACAAGGAAAGCCGGCTGCATCTTCACTATGGCGACCTGACCGATGGTAGCGCCTTGAGCCGCTTATTGCGCAAGATCCAGCCGGATGAAATTTATAACCTGGGCGCCCAAAGCCATGTCCGGGTGAGTTTTGATATTCCCGAATATACCGGAGACGTTACGGCTCTTGGTACCTTGAGGATCCTGGAGGCGATCAGAGATAGCGGCATTCACACCAAATTTTATCAGGCCTCCTCTTCCGAGATGTTCGGTTTGGCGAAGCAGGCGCCGCAGAATGAAGACACGCCGTTCCATCCCCGCAGCCCCTACGCGGTCGCCAAGGTTTATTCTTATTGGATCACTAAGAATTATCGCGAGGCCTACGGTCTTTTCGCGGTGAACGGTATCTTATTCAATCATGAGTCTCCCCGCCGTGGCGAGAATTTCGTTTCCAAGAAGATCACTCAAGGGGTAGCCAGGATCAAAGCCGGCTTGGCTAAAAAGTTATATTTGGGAAATTTGGATGCTATCCGAGACTGGGGGTATGCTCCGGAATACGTTGAGGCGATGTGGCGGATGATGCAACACAAAGAACCCGACGACTTCGTCGTTGCCACCGGCGAGGCGCATACCGTCAAAGACTTCGTTGAAGAGGCCTTCCGTCTGGTCGGTTTGGATTACAAGAATTATGTAGAGATCGATCCGCGTTATTACCGTCCGTCCGAGACCCCTTTATTGAAGGGTGATTTCACTAAAGCAAAAACTAAACTTGGCTGGGAGCCGAAGGTTAAGTTTAAGGATCTGGTCCGGATCATGCTGGATGAAGACTTGAAGGAACATGGACAAAAACCTTTACAAGGATAAGAAAGTTTTGGTTACCGGTGGCGCCGGTTTCATCGGCAGTCATGTGGTGGAATTGTTGGTTGAAAAAGGAGCCAAAGTTACCGTGCCGGTGCGTAAGACAACCAAGTTGGATTTCCTTAGCGCGGTAAAAGACAAGGTGCAGTTCGTTGAGGCCGATCTTAACGATCGTTCGGCGGTGGATCGGGCGATGCAAGGCCAGGAGATAGTATTGAACTTGGCGGCGGCCAAGGGCGGGGGGATTGCCAACAGCATTGCTCATCAGGCTAGTCTTTGCCGTGACAATCTCTCGGTATTTTTGAATGTAATAGATTCGGCGCGCGCCGCCGGCGTGGAGCGATTCCTAGTAGTGAGCTCCGCCTGTGTCTATTCGCGCAATGCCGCCAATCCGACTCCGGAGGAGGATGGGTTTAAAGATGTTCCCGAGCCGGCCAATGCCGGTTACGGATGGTCTAAGCGGCTGGAAGAGTATCTCGGTTCTGCCTACGCGGAGGAGTTTGGCATGAAGGTGGCAATCGCCCGGCCTTACAACGCTTATGGCCCTCGGGATGACTTCTTTGCCCCTACGAGCCATGTGATTCCCGGATTATTGCGCAGGATATTTGATGGAGAAAATCCTTTGGTGGTTTGGGGGAGTGGTAAGCAGACCAGATCCTTTTTATATGTTGAGGATTTTGCCCGCGGACTTCTGGAGGTTTGTGAAAAGTACCCGAATGCCGACGTTCTGAATATCGGCAGTAGCGAAGAAATTTCCATTGGCGAGCTGGCAAAATTGTTGATAGAATTAACGGGCGCGAAAACGGATCTGGTTTTTGACACCGGAAAACCCGAGGGACAGCCTCGTAGAACCTGCGACACCTCAAAAGCTAAAGCCAAGATCGGATTTCAACCGTCCTTTTCTTTAAGAGATGGCCTGGCCAAGACCATCACCTGGTATCGCCAGGAGAGAAAACTTCGCGGCTTGAAAGTAATTTAGAAAATATGAAAACAATTTTAATCGCGCCGACGATCAACGAGGTCGTGGCGCTAAGGGCGGTTTTTCCGAAAATTAATCGCAAATGGCTCGACGAGATCGTCGTGGTGGATTGTAATTCAACAGACGGCACCGTCGAATACTGCGAACAAAATGGCTATCGGGTACACCGTCAGAAGAGCCGGGGTTACGGAGCCGGCATAAGAGAGGTTTTGGAAACCAGCGATGCCGATATTGTTATTGAGTTTCCGCCGGACGGCAATTCTTTGCCGGAGGCGATACCGAGGCTGATCGATAAAATTCAGGAAGGGTATGATTTCGTGATCGCCTCCCGATATAAGGATGGCGCGGTAAGTATTGATGATGATTTTCTGACCAAGATCGGCAACCGCATCTTTACTCTGTTGGTAGACCTGCTTTTCTGGGCTGAATATACCGATGTTTTGGTTGGTTTTCGGGCCTACCGACGCGATGCGTTTAATAAGATCAATCCTACCGCCACCGGCTTGGATTGGTCGGTGCAATTACCGATACAGTTCGCGAAGGCCGGACTGCGTTGCGCCGATATCGGGGCGGATGAGCCGGCCAGGATCGGCGGAGAAAGAAAGATGCGTCCTTTCAAGACCGGCTGGGCGATATTGAAAGTAATAGGGCGAGAATTCTTTAACCGGAGCAATGTCCGAAAAGCATTATAAAGAGATCGATCAGTGCCGGATCTGCGGCAACCCCGATCTTACCGAGGTTCTGAATTTTGGTTCGCAGTATTTAGCCTCTTCGTTTGTGAAGACCAACGATGACAATGAACTGGCAAAAACCAAAATACCGCTGACAGTCGTCTTGTGCGATCGTAGTAAAAACGATCAGGCTTGCGGATTAGTGCAGCTTCGGGAGACCGCCGAGCGGGACCTGATGTACCGTAGTTACTTCTATCGTTCGGGAACCAACCCGATGATGCGGGAAGCGCTGCAAAATATCGTTAACGAGGTGACCGGAAAAGTTGAATTGAAGCCGGGGGACGCTGTTTTGGATATTGGTTGCAACGACGGCACCATGCTTACCTACTACCCGGATTTCACCGACAGGATCGGCATTGATCCGGCGGAAAATATCGATCGAAGCGCTCTGGATAAGTCTATAAAAGTTGCCGCTGATTATTTTTCAAAAAAGAAGGCTTTGGAATTGAGCGGTGGTAAGCAGTTTAAAGCCATTACTTCTATCGCTATGTTCTATGATCTGGACGATCCTAACGCCTTTGTCGCGGACGCGAAGGCGGTTTTGGCTCCCGGTGGTGTCTGGTGCGTCCAATTAAGCTATCTCCCTACCTCGTTGGAAACTTTGAATTTTTATGATGTCTGTCATGAGCATTTGGAATATTACACTCTGCGGGTGCTGGAGAATTTAATGGCTCGTCACGGCCTGAAGATCTTTGACGCTTCTTTGAACGAAGTTAATGGCGGGAGTCTTAGGATATTTGTTACCAACGATGGCGACCCCCGGGCTACCTCTGACATTTTAAAAGAATTCTATAAAAAAGAAGACGCTTTAAATTTATTTTCCGCCGAACCTTATCGGGAGTTTGGTAAGAAGGTGGCCGAATTGAAAAAGACCACCCTGGATTATATTGCCGCGGTAAAAAATAAAGGCGGTTTGGTGATCGGCCTGGGCGCCTCTACCAAAGGAAATGTTTTATTGCAGTTTTTTGGCATTGATAAGCAAATGGTCCCATATTTAAGCGAACGCAATCCGGAAAAAGTCGGATTGAGAACTTTGGGAACCGACCTGGAATTAATTTCTGAAGAAAAAGCCAGAGAGTTGCGGCCGAGCGCCATGCTGGTCTTGATCTGGTTCTTTAAAGATGAGCTTTTAAAGCGGGAAAAGGATTATTTGGAGAAGGGCGGCGCTCTGATGTTCCCAATGCCTTATCCGCACGTTGTAACGAGGGATGGAGAAAAAAGGCTTTAATGAAGATTTGTTATCTCAATCATGATACGCGGGAAAACACCGGAGCCGGGCGTTTCTATAATTCTCTGATCTTGGCGATGAGGAAAACATCTGCGGATATGGAAGCGGAGGTAATGACCTCGGAGGATGTTTTGCGGCCGGGCTTTTTCCGAGTATTGATGAAACTTGGCAAGATCCGCGCCATTTTCGCTAAGAGCGACCTGGTTCATGCTCTTGATGGCTGGCCTTACGGATTCATTGCCGCCTTCGCATCCTTGGGACTGCGCAGAAAGCTGATCATTACCGCAGTGGGCACCGGTGGAGTGCAGGCCCTTTATCATCCCTGGAAAAAATATTTGCTTTCTTGGGCTTATCGGCGCGCCGACAAATTAGTAGCGGTCAGCAGGCACACAAAAGAAGAGATCTTGAAAGTCTTGCCCGATCTAAAAATTGAGGTGATAAATCATGGAGTTGATCTCAAGAAGTTTCAGGCGCCGGCCGCTAATCACCGGCCGCTAATCGCTAAGCCCTACATCTTGAGCGTGGGAGCTTGGAAGCGGCGCAAGGGTTTCGAGCATTCCATCGCCGCCTTTGATATTTTGAGAACAAAACTCCCGGACCTTCGTTATTTGATCCTAAGCAATCCTCCGGATGAAATTAAGAAAAAGCATGGCCAAATAACTTTTTTGAGCGGACTTTCCGAGGAAGAACTGATCGCTTTGTATAAAAATGCCGAACTATTTATTTTATTGCCCCAAGATGACAATAAAGACATAGAAGGCTTTGGCCTGGTCTATCTTGAGGCCGCCGCCGCCGGATTGCCGGTGATCGGCGCTAAGAATACCAGCGCCGAGGACGCGGTTCTGGATGGCAAGAATGGTTTTCTGGTGGACGGATCCGATCCAGAGGAGGCAGTCCTTAAAATGACCGATCTGTTGTCCAGTTCATCTTTGCGTTCGCAGATGTCCCGGGCTTCGCTGGAATTTGCCGGCGCGATGACCTGGGAAAGGGCGGCGAAATTATATAGAGAAATTTATGTTAAAAATTAGAAACCGATCAAGAATTTTAGTGACCGGCGCCACCGGATTCGTTGGGGCCAATTTGGTCAGACATCTGGTTGGGAAGAACCAGGAGGTGCATATTTTCTCCAGGCCGGAATCTAAGCTGTGGCGATTCGGTTCTTTACGAAGGCAGATCAAGATCCACAACGTTGATATCTTTGATTACGCGAACGTTGAAGCGACGCTGAAAAAAATTCGGCCGCAGGTTGTCTACCATCTCCTGGCCTATGGAACCTATCCTTCTCACAAAAATGAAGATCTGATCGTGAAAACCAATGTTAACGGCAGCGTCAATCTTTTCCGGGCGGCTCAATCGGTGGAGAGCATTAAGGTGATCGTCAGCGCCGGCAGTTCTTCCGAATACGGAGTAAAAACCAAACCGATGAAGGAAAGTGACCGGCCGGAGCCCAATAGCTTGTATGCGGTCGCCAAGCTGTCCCAATCTTTATTGGGACAGTATTTTTCCAAATTCGGACGGGTGCCGATCATTACTTTGCGTCTTTTTTCGGCCTACGGACCCTACGAAGAACCGGGGCGTTTATTTCCTTCGATCCTGACCAGTTTCATAAAAAAAACGCCGCTGAAACTTTCCTCGCCGACGCCTCGGCGTGATTTTGTCCACATTGATGACGTGGTTAGAGCTTTAGAGATGGCCGGTCAGCGCCCCGATCTGGGCGGAGAGATCTTCAATATCGGTTATGGAAAGGACTATTCTATCGGAGAGATGGTGAAGATCGCCGCCAAAGTTTTTAAGAATGAAATACCGATCGTTTGGGGCGCGACACAGTCCCGTTCTTTTGATACCGACAATCGTTGGCAGGCCGACCTGGGAAAAGTAAAAAAAATGCTGAAATGGAAACCGCTCTATTCTCCGGCCAAGGGATTTGAAAGATCGGTTGAGTGGTTCCGGGACAATCTGAAGTTTTACAGTTGATCTGCCCGCCTCTGGTGCCAGGCGATCGTTTTTTTGAGTCCCTCTACGAACGATACTTTAGGCTGATAGACTAGCCATTCCCCGGCTTTGGAAATGTCGGCGTAAGAATGTTTGATATCGCCGGCGCGGGCGGGGCGCTTTTCCAGATCTAATTTTTTTCCGGAATATTGTTCTATTAAGTCGTGGACTTGGTTCACGCTGGTTCTGTCGCCGCAGGCGATATTGAACACTTCTCCGCCGAGCGACTTCGGATACCGCATCGCCAGAATATTCGCCTCTACCACGTTACTGATGTAGCAAAAGTCGCGCGATTGCTCGCCGTCGCCTTCAATAAAAGGATTCCGTTTTTTATCGGGTTGGAAGATCGCTTCAAGCCAGCCGGAAATTACGCTGGCGTAGGGCGAGTCTCCGTATTGGCCCGGTCCGAAAACATTGAAGTATCGCAGAGTGACCGTATCGAGTCCGTAAAGTTCACTGAAGATCCTGCAGAGAGGTTCGCCGGCATATTTTTGAAAAGCATAGGGGGACTTCGGGTTCGGCGCGTTTTCCGATTCTTTTGTGGGGAGCTTGGCCGCTCCGCCATATACGGACGACGAGGAAGAGTAAATAAACCTTTTTACGCCGTGGGTTTTGGCCGATTCCAGCAGGGCTACTGTTCCGATCACGTTGTTTTCGGTGGTTTCTCTCGGGTGTTCCACGGAATAAGATACGCGCGGCACGGCGGCGAAATGGAAAACGTATTCCGGTTTGTGCCGGCCGAATATTTGTGTGAGTAATTCTTGATCGAGAACCGAACCTTCGTAGAAAGTTATTTTAGTATTCACGGTCGAACGGCGTCCGGTGGCGAAGTTGTCGATCCCGATGATCTCGGTTTCGGGAAATTGTTGTTGGAAATGATCCACAAAATTGCCGCCGATAAAACCGGCGCAACCGGTAACTAATATGGCTTTTGGGGAACCATTCATTAGCACCAGATTACAATAAAAACCCCATTCTTTCAATGATGTTGTAAAGCGGTATTATTGAAGGTAATATTTACTTTATATCTGACAATGAAAGTCTTATTCCAGAAACCGCCTCTTATTCTCTGCCTGTCTTTTTTTGTAATTTTACTGATCTTTTCCCCTTATTTTTTAGGAGGCAAGATCATCAGAGGAGACCAGAGCGATCTTTTTATTCCTTATCTCACTTTCTTAAAATCGGCCTTTCAGAGCGGCGATAGTCCATTTTGGAGTCCCTATAACGCCGGCGGTTTTCCCGCTTTCGTATCTCAACCATATCCATTTTTTCCTCTCCACGCCCTTCTTCTTTTCCTGTCCCCGGTGGCCGCGCACCACATAAGTCTTTTCCTTGTTTTGTCTCTCGCTCTGTTTTTTGCCGTCTTATTCATACAAGAGTTGGATGCCGGAATAGTTGCGGCCTGGGTTGGCGGCGTCAGTTATCTGATCAGTCAGATAGTTTATGAGAACAACTCGGTTACGGCGATCGCGGTTCTTTTTCAGGCGTTTTTCTTTTGGGGGATAATAAAATTCATTAAAGCCGATTCTTCCAGAAGGCGTTGGTTGTATGGAGGGCTGCTTAGTTTGGGGGTGTTTTTGGGATGGTTGGGAGGCAGCAGCAATTATCAATTCGTGACCTATACGATCATCGGCGGTTTCGCATTCGCTCTATTTATGGCCTGGAAGATGAAGCAGAAGTTATGGAAGATCGCCGGGTATTTTATTCTGATCTGCGGCATCGGCACCGTCTTGGGGTCTCTCCAGCTCATTCCCGCTTTTGCGGTTACCCAATACTCGATCCGGGCGGGCGGGATTTCATTTACCGAGGCGGCATCGGCTGAGCCGGTAACTTTTTCCGACCTTCTTTTATTTATTGATCCGTTTTGGCCGCGCTCATCGGAGGCATTTCTATATATGGGATTATTGCCGCTACTTTTCTTCATCGGATCGTTCTTTTTCCGGAATTCCTACATTAAATTTTTCGGCTGCGTATTCATCGTAGTTCTCTTTATCGCGTTCAACGGTTCGCCGCTTTTCTGGCTTCTTCAGCATCTGCCGGTTCTGCGTTATTTCCGCTACCCAAGCCGGTTTATGATCCTGGGTTCCTTCGCGGGATCGGTTTTGGCCGGACTGGGCTTGGCGCAAATATGGCCTAAGCTGGAAGCCAGGTTCCAGCAGCTCAAAGATCCCAAGGCGCGATCTTGGGCGCTGGGACTTTTGATCGGGTTAACCGTTTTGGACTATAAACTGGCCGTGATCGGGAAATTCGGACCGGTAACCGTAGCCCCGTCCATCTTTACCGACAACTCCGCGACAAAAACATTGCAGGCTACCGCGAAAGACGGCCGCATCCTGTTCGTTCTGCCGGAAAATACTATGTCCGTATTCTATTACTCCTTGTTAAATCAGGCTCCGCCGGACGACATCCGATCTGTTTCTGCCAGCGAGATCGATACCCTTAAGCCGAACATCAATCTTTGGTATGGACTCCAAAGCATAGAGTTCCTTGACCCGTTGCTACCGCGAAATATGGGGAGATTTATGGCTCTGTTGGGCAGCCGTCAGCTGGGAGAGTACGGAGAAAAGAAACTGCATAAATTTAATGTTCCCGAAATGGAGAAGATCCTTATGCTAAAGGACCGGGAGGGTTTGCTTAATTTTCTTGGGGTACGATATTTGTTGTCGGCTTTCAATCTTAGCGCCGCCGGTTTTAATTTCCCGGTGGTTGGAGTGATGAGTATACCGGAATTGACAGCGGGGAATCATCAACTCTCTTTCGGCATTTATGAAAATCCGAACGCGAAGCGGATGGCCTATTTTTCTCCGATCACCAAGTTCGTTAAAGACGATGAAGAAGGTTATCAATCCTTTAAGGCCGCCGACTTTCATGGAGTGTTCGTGACCTGCGCGGAGTGCGCCCAGAAGATCGTAAGGAGCGATGGGGCTGTGAAAATAAATTCCCAGAAGAATAGTGGCGTAGCGGTGTCCACCAACTCTTCCGGTCAGCAGTTTCTGGTGTTCTCTCAGAACTTCCTTCCCGGCTGGAAAGCCCTTATCGATGGAAAAGAAACTCCAATGTATCGGGTTAATTCCGTGTTCGGGGGCATCTTTGTTCCCGAGGGTAAGCATGAGATAAAATTTGAATTTCGTTATTTTGACATGTTCAAGCAAATTTTGTAGCCTACAGCGATGACCGATCTCTCAGTTGTTATACCGGCCCACAACGAATCCGAGAATCTAAAAATTCTTCTGCCGAAATTAAAAAACGCCCTTAGCGGGCTCAATTGCGAACTGGTGATCGTCGACAACGCCTCAACTGACAATAGCCGGGAAGTTCTGGCGGAATTTCAAAAGACCATCCCCAATTTAGTGCTGATCTCTGAACCTAAACTCGGTTACGGCCACGCTGTTTTGGCCGGCCTGGCGGCGGCCCGCGGAGATTTTTTGGGAATTATCCGTTCGGACAATCAAGAGGATCCCCAAGATCTGCTGAAGATGTATCAGGTCTGCCGAAAAGAGAGCCTGCATTTCTATAAGGCTATCCGCAAAAGCCGCATCAATGACGGTTTAAAAAGAATAGTTATCAGCCGGATATTTAATTTTTTGTTCCGGATCTTATTTGGTTTTAAGGCGGTCGACATCAACGCCGCGCCGAAGATTTTCAGCCGCGAATTTTATAAACGCGCCCGCTTGGAATCAACCGACTGGTTCATTGATGCCGAATTAGTGATCAAGGCGGCAAAATTAGGCTATACGATCGGAGAAATGCCGATAGAATACCTACCCAGGTTAAAGGGAAAATCAACAGTGCGCCTGGTCCATATTTGGCAATTTTTGAAAAATATGATAATTTGGTACGGCAGGATTCAAACTTGGCATGAGTAAATTTTGGTCAAATAATAGGGTTTTTGTGACCGGGGGTAACGGTTTTCTGGGAGCTCATTTGGTCAAAGCCCTGATCAAGAGCGGCAATAAGCCGTTCGTTTTGGTTTATGAGGACAATCCGGGTTCGGTTTTTGATGAAGAGCGGCTGGCGGAGAAGACCAATATAATCCGAGGTGATGTCCGCGACCGGGAGTTGATCAAGAAAATTCTAAAAGAAAAAAAGATAGACACAGTTTTCCATTTGGCCGCCCAAGCTATCGTGGATCAGGCGGTAGACGATCCGATAGAGACTTTTGAGACCAATGTCGCCGGCACCTGGAATATTTTGGAGGCCAGTCGGAACCTCGGCACGGTGAAAAGAATTATTATTGCTTCTTCGGATAAGGCTTATGGCCACCATACCGACCTTCCCTATAAAGAGGACACCCATCACTTAAAGGGGGTTTACCCATATGAAGTTTCTAAGACTTGCGCGGACCTGATCGCCCAAAGCTATTGGAAAACCTTTAATTTGCCGGTTTGTATCACCCGCTGCACCAATCTTTATGGGCCAGGAGATCTGAAATTGACCCGTATCGTTCCGAATACCATCAAGCATTTGCATGAGAATCAGGCGCCGGTGATCCGGGATAGCAAAGAAACTCTGCGGGATTACCTTTACGTGGAAGACGCGGCCGCGGCCTATATGCAGATGGCCGAGAAGATGAACGAAAAGATCTATGGCCAGGCCTTCAACTTTTCCACTAATAAGCCGATGTCTACCGAGGACGTGATCGTGGCAATTTCCAAAGAAAAGGGTCAGGACATCGCGCCGAAAATAATCCGCACCAAAGGATGCGAGATCAAATATCAATATGCTTCCTACGCGCTGGCCAAAAAGCTTTTGAATTGGGAGCCTCGGCACACTTTCAGTCAGGGAATAAAAAAGACCATCCCCTGGTACGTTAAGTATCTGGAAAATCACTCCGTCTAATTTGTTTTGACCATCTCTAATCTCAAAAAATCCTATCGCGGCAAAAAGGTCTTGGTTACCGGCGGGGCCGGCTTTATCGGTTCCTTTTTGGTGGCGGAGCTTTTCCGTCTTGGCGTTGAGGTTGCGGTATTGGTCCGGTCGGGAACCGATCTCTGGCGTCTTCGTGGCACGCAAAAAAGGATCAAGATCATCAGTGCTGATCTGGGTGATGCCGCCGCGGTGAAGAAAATGATCTTGGCCGAACGGCCGTCGCTGATATTCCACCTGGCCAGCTTTATGAACAATCGACGCGCGCTTCAGACTCTTGATGAGGCGGTAAAGGAAAATTTTCAAAATACCGCGAATTTACTTGCCGCCGCCGCGGAAATTCAGCCGGAAAGATTTGTTCATTTTGGAACCATTGAAGAATACGGGAGCGGGGCGTCCCCATTTTCCGAATCACAGAGAGAGTCGCCGATCTCCCCATATTCTCTAAGTAAAACCATGGCTACGAATCTGGTTTTGTTGTTTCATAAGATCGTCGGTCTGAAGGCCTGCGTGATCCGTCCCGCCGCTACATTCGGGCCGAAGCAGGGCTTGGGAATGCTGGTTTCGAACCTGATCATATCTGCTTTGGCGAAAAAAGATTTCGATATGAATCCCGGCGAACACTGGCGCGACTTCCTTTATGTAGAAGATCTGATAGGCGGCATTCTGGCTGCCGGCATTGAAAAAAAGGCGATTGGTGAAATAATTAATCTTGGTAGCAATACCAAGTATCGAGTGAAAGATATTGTTAACAAAATAAATAAGTTAATGGGCAAGCCGATCAAGATAAACTTCGGAAAAGAGCCGTATCGGCCCCTGGATGTAGCTCGCTTCTATATGAATAGTGACAAAGCGAAGAAACTATTGGGTTGGCAAGCCCAGACCGCCCTAGAAGCCGCTTTAGCGAAAACCATCCGCTGGTATCAGGAAAACCGCCTTCCGGCTACAAAAAAATAATGAGAATTCCATACGCTCTAACTGTTTTTGGAAAAGAAGAGATCGCTGCGGTTAATGAGGTTTTAAAAACACCTCAGATTGTGGCCGGGAAAAATGTGGCTGAATTTGAAAAAAAGATCTCCGGTATTTTCGGAAAAAAATTCGGCCTGATGGTTAATTCGGGATCTTCCGCTAATTTGCTCGCCTTGGAGTCGTTGAATTTATCTCGGGGCGCAGAGGTGATCACTCCTATCCTGACTTTTTCCACTACCGTCGCTCCTATTATCCAAAAAGGATTGATCCCGGTATTCGTGGATGTGGAATTCGGAAAGTATATTTTGAACATCGATCAGGTGGAGAAAGCCATCACCAGCCGAACCAGAGCCATTATGGCCCCCTCTTTGTTTGGAAATATTCCGGATCTGCCGCGCCTTAGAGCATTGGCCAAAAAACATAAACTTTTTCTCATAGAAGATTCCTGCGATACCTTGGGGGCGACCCTCAACGGCAAGCCTACCGGTACTTATTCCGATATCTCCACTACCAGCTTTTACGCTTCCCACATTGTTACGGCGGCCGGCGAGGGGGGGATGGTTTGCTTCAATGATCCCGAGCGATACAAGCGAGCGCGTATTTTGAGCGGCTGGGGCAGGCGATCGGCTTTGAACGAATCCGAAGACATACGTCAGCGATTAAAGTTCAAGCTTGGCGGTCTGCCGTACGATTCCAAATTTATCTTCGATGAAGTTGGATACAATATGCGCACCACTGATATTTCCGCTGCTTTCGGACTGGCGCAATTGAAAAAATTGAAAAAATTCTCGGCCATCCGGAAAAAGAATTTCAAAACTTTAAAAAGCTACTTCCAGCGCTATGAGCGCTTCTTCGTCCTTCCGGAGCAGGGGAAGAATGTTGAAACGAATTGGCTTGCCTTTCCGTTGATGATAAAACCGAACGCCCCCTTTTCCAGAACGGAGATCGTTACTTATTTGGAGAACAAAGATGTGCAAACCAGGCCGATCTTTACCGGAAATATTTTGAAACAGCCGGGTTTCCGCAATGTTAAGCGGGTTGAATTGAAGAGCGGTTATCCCAAGGCCGACTTTATAATGAAGAGCTCCTTTGTTGTGGGTTGTCATCACGGTCTGACCAATAAGCATATGGATTATTTACTGGAAGTTTTCGAAGAATTTCTCAAACGGTTTTAATTTTCTCTAGCTTGACATAACCGGCCACTGGTACCTAAGCTGATACCAGAACCTTCATTCGCGAGGATCAACAGTGAGAGAAATCGTCATCGGTGGGGTGAAGCTCGGCAGCGACCGTCCGACCTTTGTCATCGCAGAGATCGGCATCAATCACAACGGCAGGATGGAGCTGGTCAAGCAACTGATCGATGCCGCAAGGGCAGCCGGTTGCCAGGCGGTGAAATTCCAGAAGCGGACCGTTCCGGTGGTTTATTCTCCGGAAGAGCTGGCAAAAGCCAGAGAAGTCCCGGCGGAAATGATGTACGATGCTATCCGACGTGGTATTTTGTCGGCAGAAGCCATCGAGCGTTTGGAGAAATCCGGCTACCGGAACACCACCAACGGTGATCTGAAATGGGCCTTGGAGTTGACGCGCGATGAGTACCGAGAGATCGATCGCTACTGCAAGGAGATCGGGATGATGTGGTTCGCTTCCTGTTGGGATGAGGCGAGCGTCGATTTTTTCGACGAGTTCGACCCCGTCTGCTATAAGGTGGCTTCCGCTTCTCTGACCGATGATGGTTTGCTCCGGCATATCTACTCGAAGGGCAAGCCCGCGATCCTTTCCACGGGAATGAGCACTGACTCACAGATCAAGGAGGCCATCAAAGTGTTGGCGCCGGCTTGGAAAGAGCCGGCGTTGGTACTGCTCCATTGCGTTTCAACCTATCCGGCCAAACTTGAGGAGTTGAATCTGGAGGTCATTCGCCACCTAAGCCTGCATCACTCTGGGATCCCCGTCGGTTATAGCGGTCATGAGACCGGTCTCTATACCACTCTCTGCGCGGTGGCAATGGGCGCTTGCGTGATCGAGCGGCATATCACCCTGGATCGCAAGATGTGGGGCAGCGATCAGGCCGCCAGTCTGGAGCCGAAAGATTTTGCCGAGTTGGTCGGCAGGATTCGAGAGTTCGAAGCGGCGCGCGGCGATGGAGTGAAGCGGGTGCTGGAGAGCGAAATTCCGATCATGAAGAAGTTGCGGCGAAAAGGTTAACCAAGAATGAAACTAGATCGCCCCTCATTGCGGGGCGATTTTTTATTGACATTTACGTATTTTCCAGGTAATTTATGGGCAGGACTTTTAAAGGAGGCTTTATGAGCGACTTGTTTTCGTTGAAGGGCAAGGTGGTCCTGATCACAGGTGGGAATGGATTTTTGGGCCGACAGTATGTTGCCGCAGTCAAACAGGCTGGCGGCAAACCGGTTGTTTTGGACGCTATTTCTCTCCACGGTAGCAATACTGTAATAACGGATATAACCAATCCCGCAGCAATCAGAAAAGCCGTTGAAGAGGTGACTGATTCCTACGACCGGATTGATGCGTTGATCAACAATGCGGCTCTGAATCCGGCAGTGGCCAAAGAGGGCGTCCATCGTCAGTGGGAGGCTTATGAAGATTTTTCGGCCGAGCTCTGGCGCAGAGAGATCGATGTGAACTTGAGCGGCCAGATGTTCGTCACCCAGGCGGTGGCGCCGGTGATGATGAATCAGAAGTTCGGTTCCATCATCTTCATTTCTTCCGACTTGGGAGTGATCGGTCCGAACAATTCTCTATACCAGCCGGGCCAGTTCAAGGACATTGCCTACGGAACAGCCAAGGCCGGAGTACTCGGGATGATGAGATTTTGGGCGGCCCGCTTGGGCGAATACAACGTTCGCGTCAACGCTTTGGCGCCCGGCGGGATGAACAACAATCATTCCGAAGAGTTTGCCAAGAAGAACGGCGCTCTGAACATGCTGGGCCGGATGGCGCAGCCAGGCGAATTTAACGGACCGATGTTATTCCTGGCTTCGGACGCTTCGGCGTTCGTAACCGGCGCGTGCTTGCACGTGGACGGAGGGAGGACAGCATGGTAAATGATCATCCGCCCATCGGCATTATCCAGGGCAGACTCACGCCTTCTCCGGATGGCCGACTGCAATTTTTCCCTAAGAACAACTGGCGCGCGGAATTTTCGCTGGCTCACCAGATCGGACTGCAGTTGATCGAGCCGATCTTCCACACGGAAGACTACCCCGACAATCCGATCCTCGGCGGCCTAGAGTTGGAAGAAATGAAACTGTTGGCGGAAAAAAATTCGGTCGCCATCCGTTCGGTGTGCGTAGATTTTTTCATGGATTACACCCTGCATCGTTCCGTTGGAGATAAGCTGGCGCTGGCGCAGGTGGTGCTGGC
The DNA here is from genome assembly GCA_964503795.1 of uncultured Candidatus Saccharibacteria bacterium. GTDB lineage: Bacteria > Patescibacteriota > Minisyncoccia > UBA6257 > WO2-44-18 > JAUSKF01. The sequence goes on along the minus strand of CAZDBT010000001.1, from coordinate 9,299 downwards.
GTTGCTTATTAAGAACTGCCGGCGGATCGGGATCAAGACGATCCTGATCCCGATCTTGGAAAGATCGGAGGTCGTCGGCGATAATGAAAAGACGCAACTGATCAACAACTTGACGCCTTTTTTGGTTCAGGCTAATGCGGCCGGAGTAGACATTGCCTTTGAGTCGTCTCTGCCGGCGGTAGAGTTGAAGGAGTTGATAGAAAATTTCCGGCATCCTCGGGTGAAGGTGTACTATGATGTCGGCAATGCCGCCTCTATGGGATTTGATGTGCCTAAAGAGATCTTGCTGCTGAAAGATCTGATCGTTGGCGTCCACGTCAAGGATAGGAAATTGGGAGGTTCCTCGGTTCCGCTGGGAACCGGAGCTGCCAATTTCCCTGCGGTGTTCGCCGCGCTGAAGGCGATCAATTACCGGAACCCCTTGATCCTTCAGGCAGCCCGCGGCGAGCAGGATCTGGTCGTCGCCAACGCCAAAAGGAACATTCAATTCATCCGGGACATTTACCGGTCGATGTAAACAAATTAATCCCGAGCTCGCGCTCGGGTTTTTTCTATGTTGACTTTTGGGTTATTTTTCGTTAATTTACGGGCAGGACTTTCAAAGGAGACTCAAATGACGCCCGAACAGCCATTTACCCCACTTAGTGATGACTTGTGCCGGAATTCGCCGGAAGCCAATGCTATGATTCCGAAGCTGATTCATGGAGAAATTTCTATCCTTCGCTTGTTCCGGTGTGATCCGGAGCTGTTCGCCAAGATCCAGGCCGAGGTGCGGGGTATTCTGTCCAGCGATCCCGGCCAGATGGTTGACGGCGATCACCCGACCTACAAATTCGTTTCTCGCGAGGACCCTTCCTGGAAGCCGAAGCCGAACAGTCTGATGCAACATAGTCTCTACAACTCCAAGGACGACGTGTTGTATTTCAAGGATGATCACCACTGGAGCGCGGTGGAGCGGAAGTTTAACAGCCGACTGGTCCACATCCCGGAGTTCTTCCGGCGTTATTTCGGAGATTCCGAACTGCAGAACGTTCGGATGCAGTCCATCACCGGCGGTGGTACGCTTGGCAAGCACCGTGAGAAGATCATCGCTATCCCGGGACGGGAACACAACTGGAAGCTGCGGTTCCATCTCCCGATCTTCACCAACCCCGGAGTTAAGTTCCTAATGGACGAGAAGCCGTATACGATGGAGGCTGGCTGGGTTTACACCTTCAACCAGTCCTGTTTGCACGGAGTGGCCAACGATGGCAACGAGCTTCGCACCCACCTTTACTGGGACTATTACCTCAACGATCACATCATGCTTGGCATCATCGCCAAGCCGTTCGCCGAAGCCAAGATTCGGCCGACTGACTAGCTTCTTAACGCCCCGTTCTACGGGGTGTTTTTATTTTTTTGACTTTTTGACAATCTTCAAAAATTATTCTAAAGTACTGGCAGTTCCTGATAGTCAAATTCGGAGGACAAAAGATGAAGTTTCTGATCTGCGGATTGGGTTCCATCGGGCAGAGACACTATCGCAACCTGCTCACGCTGGGTGAAAAAGACCTGATCGTCTTTCGGACGGGTAAGGGATCTTCGGAATTTGTTGAGAAGTTCATCGCCGAACATCAGCCCAAGATCTTTACCGATCTCAAGGAGGCTTTGGCCGAGAAGCCCGATGTCGCGCTAGTCGCCAATCCGACCTCGTTGCATATTCCTGTGGCTTTGGAGGCCGCTCGGGCCGGCTGCCACCTCTTCATCGAAAAGCCGCTTTCCGACAGTATGGAAGGCGTGGATGAATTGGAGCAGGAAGTTACCCGACAGGGACGGATCGCTTACGTGGCTTACAATCTCCGATTCCATCCATTCATATGGATAATCAGGGAGAGGCTCTCCAAGTGCAGTGAGAGGTTCGGGGAGGCGATCTCTTTTCATGCCGAGATGGCGGAAAGAGTTACCGGCTGGCATCCCTGGGAAGACTACCGCGACAGCTACGCCTCCAGGAAAGATCTGGGAGGCGGAGTGGTGCTTACGCAGAGTCACGAAGTGGATTACCTGCATTGGCTTTTCGGCCAGCCCGCAAACGTGATGGCGATCGGTGGATCGCTGGGCGGCCTGCAGATCCAGGTGGAAGATGTGGCGAAGGTTCTGATGAAGTTCAAGTCAGGCCTCGTCGGTTCGCTGGATCTTGATTACCTCAAGAGTCCGCCGAAGCGGAGCCTGGAGATCGTCACCACCAAGGGGCGGATCTGCTGGGATTACTTCGGGCAAAAACTGGAGTTCATTCCGCTGGACAGCTCCAAGAAGCCGATGATCAATTTGGAGCCCGAGGGGTTTGAACGCAACGAGACTTTTTTGAACGAGCTTCGGGAATTTCGCTTGATGATCCAGGGTATGAATAGCGCGCTTGCTGGTCCTTTGTCGGAAGGGAAGAAGGTACTGCAGACGATCCTGGCGATCAAAAGTTCCTTGCTGAAAAATCAGATCACGTCTTTACAATAAGGGCGTGATTTTTTATTATATGCCTATAGTGTTCGCGCTTATTTAATATGAAAACCGTTGCGATCATCCCGGCCAAAAGTGTCTCCAATCGGGTGCCTGGGAAAAATATGAGGTTATTCAACGGGAAGCCTTTGCTCTCCTATACCATTCAGGCCGCTCTAAAGAGCGCCCTTGTTGATGAAGTTTATGTCAGCACCGACGATCCCGAGATCAAGAAATACGCCGAGCAGGAAGGCGCCAAGGTGCCATTCCTGCGCCCCCAGGATCAATCCGGCACGGAGGTTCATTCATCGGTTCCGGTGTTAGATCTTTTGGAAAAGATCGGCGGAGCGGAAAAATATGACTATTGTTTAAAGTTGCTTCCCACTTCTCCGGTACGAGGCGAGGCCACGATCGATGCGGTTATAAAGCTTTCTCAAAAAAATAAGAAGAACGTTCTGACGGTGGCGGATCTGGGGTGCACCGTGAATCATTTGAGGACTTTATCCGAAAACGGCCTGCTAAATAATGTGGCGGCTGATACGGTTTATAATTTCCAGACCCAGGATGCCCCTTCGCTATTTTATCTAGTGGGTACGGCGCAGTGCGCGCCGGTGGAGGCTCTTTTGAAAAATAAAACTTTTCAGTATGGTCAGCCGATGGGTTATCCGGTCAATAAATTTGAGGCGGTAGATATTGATACCGAGGAAGATTTCATTTATGCCGAAAAGTTGGCGAGACTTTCCGAAAAAAATTAGTTATTAATCAAATGAAAATTATTAATGTTTGGCAGGTTGCCGGCTGGAATCGCAATATCGGCGATTGGGCATTGACCTATCATTTGCACCGGCTGTTGAATAAACAGGCCGAGTCGGCGGGTTTATATTTCAAGTTCTATCCGGTCGATGGTCAGCGGACTTTTTTCCACGACAAATTAGTTGATCAGATGAATGAGGAGGCGGACTTAGTGATGATCGGTGGGGGCGGCCTGATCTTCCACCGCCCGGAAGATAAAAGCGTTTCCGGATGGGGATTTAATATTTCTCCGGAAAATCTTGCCAGGATAAAAAAACCGATAGTAGTTTACAGTTTGGGAAATAATAAGTTCAGCTATGGCGGCAATGAGTTCCCGGCTTATACTGCTCCGCACATCGCCCAACTACAAAGGCAGGCTGCGATATTTACCGTTCGCGGCGCCGGTGTTAAGAGCGACTTGGTGAAGGATTTCGGACTGGATCCGAGCAAGATCGAGGTTACTCCGGATACCGGAATGTTTTTGCATGATCGGGATATTGATCTGCCGATGAAACGCACATCCGGCCCGCTTATCGCTTTCAACCTGGCCGGTGATCGCCCGCATTATCGTTATCCCGAGCCGGGAGCAGAAAATGAAAAGCATTTCCGTAAAGCTTTGCAATCGGCCTTGTTAAGGTGCGTCAAAGAATTAAATGCCCAGATACTTTATCTGCCGCATCTTTCTATCGTGGACTTTGAAGCTTATGCGGATTTTGCCGCGCCCTTCCCGGCCGGCAGTATTTACAGTCTCCACCAGGAGTTGCCGTTCTTGTACGCCCCGCCGGGAGAACTTTTGCACCCCCACGTTCCTTTCTTCACTAATATTTACCGAAAACTAGATCTGATGATGTCTATGAGACTGCACGGCTGTATCTTTGCTTACGGCGCCGGCACCCCCTTCATTCCTCTTGGCGATCAGGACAAGATCAAACATTTTGTTCAGGATACTGGTGTTCCGGATTACACTATCCGATTTGTTGATCGGGCAGTAGACACCGAAGAGGCCATCTTCAAAAGGATAACCGACTGCCTTGCCGACAAAAAATTCAAAACTGCCCTTCCGGCCTCCATCGCGGAGCAGAGGGTAATTCTGGAAAAACTTAACCAGAAAGTTATTGACCTTTTCCGCTAATGAAGACCGTCTTTTTATTCGTAAAGAATCCTATATTTATATCGGACATTTTGCGCGGAAAGTACATTGAATATCTTGCCAGCAAATATCGGGTAGTTGTTTTCAGTAGCTCCGTTGACGCCTTACGGGGAGATTATTTTATTTCTAAGAATGTTGAGTATGTGAATTGGTCCGTTCAAAATTCTCGGCTTCTAATGCTGACGAAGTTCTTGAGAACTAATTGCATCCACGAATTTGATTCCGTGCCGAGTTTGCAGTTTTATTATGCCAGTTCGGTTTTTCAGAAAGACAAGCGAGCCAGACTTCTCCGCCTGCTCTCCTGGCCATTCGCCCCGATCTTAACTACCAGATTTATTACTTGGTTGGAGACGCGATTGTTGGGCCGGTCGCCGGAATTTGATGAATACTGCCGGAAATACGATCCGTCTCTGGTGATCACCGCTACTCCCGGGATCCAAGGTTTCGACGCGGAGGCGATATTACTAGCCAAGCGGGCGGGTATACCGACCCTGGCCACTAATTTTAGCTGGGACAACCTGAATTCTTTTAAATGCGTGCGCATCCGTAAGCCGGATTACTTATTTGTTTGGAACGAGATTATCGCGCGTTCGGCCCAGGAATTGCATCATTTTGATCCGGCCAAAATATTTTTGGCCGGTAGCATGCGTTTTGATAAATACTTCAACGATGTAGCCCTGCCTTCACGAGAGAAATTTTTATCGGGTAAAAAGTTCGATCCTGCGAACAAAACAATTCTTTTCGCCACCGCCGGACGACGCTCGGAGTTTCAGCTTGAGACTATCATGAATATTCTCAGCTTCCGCGATCAGGGCTTGATACCATACGTAAATTTATTGGTCAGAGTGCATCCTATGGATGTTTTTGCCAGCTACGAAGGACTGCTAGCCTACAAAGGTGTTTGTGTAGAGCGGGCCGGCAAGGAGATAACCGATGCGCGCGGACGGAAGGCCGTGGAGATGGATGCAGAAGATTTTCTGAATCTTAAGGCCACGCTAATGTATACCGACCTGAACATCAATTTTAAATCCACCATCACACTGGAGTCCTTCTTATTTGATAAACCGGTGATTAATTTTATTAATCCTACTTTGCCGTTTCAGAACAAACACTATTTTGACCCGAGCTCTTATTACGCTCCGATCATGAAAGAGAATTCCATCTTTCTGGCTAAAGACAAAAACGAATTGCTTGTTGGTATCAATCACTACCTGAAGAACCCCCAGAAGGACAGCGATAACCGAAAGCGGGTTGCCAATCTATTCTTCGCATTCCGGGACGGGCTCTCCTACAAGCGCAACGTGGATTTTCTTGATAGAATCATATAAACGGTCCTAGAACCTTATATGTCCAAGAAACTCTTCCTGCTAATCCTTATTGGTTCGGCGATATTAGTCGGCGCGCTATACGCCGCGCCTCAGCTGCTCATAAAACGTCAGCTGAATAGTTCCGGTAAGGATTTTACTCTTTCACAATTTACTTATTTGGATGATGGAGGCGATGCTTACTTCCAGTTTGCACGGGAAGTCTTTGACGGCCACTTTCCTTCTGGCAATCTTTTTTCTTCTGATAAGAAACCCGATATCTTTCCCACGATTCCGCCGCTGATCCTAGCTAGTTTGATAGTGATATTCCGGAACATCAATACTGCTTACATTGGGGCAAATTTCTTTTTCAGCGCCGCCCTGTTCGCAATGTTGTATTTTTTGGGGACGATAATTTTTGAAAAAAATCGTTTGTGGTCGTTATTTTTCGGATTTGTCGGAGCGCTGACGCCGCTCGTCATGCATTCTCCTGACGGATTTTTTACCCCGGCTAATTTACTGAACGTTGTTCTGAAGAATTTTTATCCAGGGGTGCAGACATATCTGCCGATGCTCTTTTTGGCGAGAATCGATTACCCGCTGCTAACCAATCTTATTTATTTCCCGGCAATTGCTTGCCTGATGCTTTTCTGGTTAAGGCCCAGGAAATTATATGCGGTATTAGCGGGAGTCTCTGCCGGACTGCTCTTCTATACCTATTTTCATTTTTGGGTCTATTGGGTGGTTGTGGTCGGGCTGCTCTTCTTACATACCCTGATTTTCGCTCGCCAAGACAAAGTTCGTTTGCGTAATTTTATTATCCTGATTCCAACAACGATCTTAGTGAGTATTCCTTATTTTATTAATTACCTTCAGTTGAAAGGCCTACCGTCCTTCAGTGATTATTCCGCCAGATTGGGAGTAGAGATGGGCCGCGTTATACTTTGGTGGGCTTGGCCCCACTTCGTAGCTTATGGATTACTGGCCGTTCTGATATATTTGAATCTTTGGAAAAAGATAGAATTGCGGAACTGGGCAATAATTTTCTGGGGGTTTCTGCTGGCCGCGGCCGTTGTTTGGAATATCCAGCTGGTTCTCGGTTTTGTTCCGCACGCGGACCATTGGCCGAGAGCGATCAGTCCGCTGATCTTATTGATGATCTTCAGCCTGCTTTATCATTGGTCGCAAAAATGGAAATGGAGCTGGACTCGGGCCGTTTTGATCACGCTAACGGCGCTACTGATAATCAAAAAGATCGTTAACGCGGCCGGTTTTGTTTCCTTGCCGGAGGAGAAGTTGAAAGACTATGTGTTCCCCGCGGAGATCACCGCTTCTTTCCGGTGGTTGGATAAGAATTTGAAGGAGCCGAGAGTTCTTTCCTCGTCCTTCGTAGATTCTATGTACCTGTCCGCTCTTACTTCGGCTAGGCCATTCATGCCTTGGGGCGGGGTGGTGGCGATCTCTAATTTTGATCTGGAGGAGCTATTCCTCCGGTCCAATAAACTGTTCCAGGTTCCGGAGAGCGTTTTGGAGCAACGGTTGAGGGGTGGGAAGAATTTAAAATGCGCCGAGGTCTGCGATTGGTTACCGACCGAGGCTAATCGTCTTGGCGCCCCGTCGTTTATTTACGGCCTTTACTTTGACGGCATGAATAACTGGCCGGCCAATGGAGTACCGGAAGAAAAGATACAGGAATTATTGCAGCGCTATCGCAAATTGCAGGTAGGTTTGAATGATTTCAGGTCGGATTACATTTATTACGGGCCGTTGGAAAGGGCATTTTCACACGTTGATTTCAGCAAGCAAACCGGACTGGATCAGGTATATAAGAATGCAACAGTTGAGATTTACAAAATCAGATAGTTGTTGTACTATCTTCTCATGAAAGTAGTTATACTTTGCGGCGGCAAGGGAATGCGTCTCCGCGAGGAAACCGAACACAAGCCCAAGCCATTAGTGAGTATCGGCGAGATGCCGATCCTTTGGCATATTATGAAAACCTATGCCCATTATGGCTTCAAGGACTTCGTTCTGTGCCTGGGCTACAAAGGCGAGATGATCAAGGATTATTTCCTGGGTCTGGATGAGGCGGCCAACGATTTTACTCTCAAGCTTGGTTCCGGGCCGAAATCTATTGTCCATCACAATAAGCGCAGTCTGGCCGACGATTGGAACATCACCTTCGTTAACACCGGACTGAATTCCAGCACCGGATCACGCTTAGCCAAGGTGAAAGAATATATTGGAAATGACGAGGAATTTCTTTTGACCTACGGTGACGGAGTCGCGGATATCGACATCAACGCGGCGGTCGCTTATCACAAACAGAGGGGGAAGATCGCCACTCTTTCCGGAGTAAATTGGATCAATCCTTTCGGTGTGATTGAGCCCCAGAACGGATTAGTTTCTGCCTTCAGGGAAAAACCCCGCTCCAAAGCTTTCATCAACGGTGGTTTTTATATTTTGAACAAGAAAGTTTTTGATTACGTGAAAAAGGATGAAGACTGTGTTTTTGAGAAAGAGCCGATGGAAAAATTGGCCAATGAAGGCCAGTTGGCGATCTACGAGCATCACGGTTTCTGGTATTGTGTGGACACGATGAAGCACCTGGAGGATCTGAACGTGATGTATGCCTCCGGAAATCGTCCGTGGATGGTTTGGGAAAAGAAATAAAATATCCGAGGTCTAGACCTCGGATATTTTATTCCAGTAAAGTTTTTCGTTAACCACCTTCTTGTCTTTCAGGTGATTGATTTGCTTGAGCCGTATGAAATGCCGCTGTTCCAGGGGTTTATCCGGCAGGCCATGCTTTTGGAAATCATCCCGCAGTTCTTCCGCCGCCTTTTTCAGATCCCATTTGAATTTAAAATCCGGTAATATCTTGGTTAGCTTTTGGAAGGAGACCCGGTAGCTCCGAGAGTCTTTGTCTGGTTTCTCGGAGAAGGAGATCTTAGAATTTGGGAAAACTTGGTGGACTAATTGCGCGATCTCTTTGACCTGGTAATTTTCTTTGTCTTGGCCGCAATTAATCGCTTCGCCGCGCACTTTATCTTCCGGCGCTTCCAACAGCGCCACGAACAGGCGGGCAATGTCTTCGGCATGGATCATCGGTCTCCAGGGAGTGCCGTCGCTCATTATTTTTACTTCGCCGGCAGAAAAGGCGTTGGCGGCCAGATTGTTCAGCACCAGATCAAGCCGTAGCTTGCTGGAAGATCCATAGGCCGTGGCATTCCTAAGGATTATTGGGCAGAATTTTTCATCCGCCATTCCCTTGAGTACTTTTTCAAATTCTACTTTGGAAACCGCGTAAGCGGTCCGTGGGTCGGTAGGAGTTTCTTCATCAACGGGTTTTTCTCCGCCGAGCGCTCCATAGATGCTGCAAGAGGAAGAGAAGAGGAATTTTTGTACACCGTATTGTTTGGCCAGCTTGGCGAGGCGGATGGAGGCGCTCAGGTTTATATCTGTAGTCAGCTGGGGATCAAGCGCGCCTATCGGGTCGTTGGAGAGAGCGGCGAGATGACAGATGGCGTCCACGCCGGCTAGGTCCTGCTTGTTGATGTCGCGGACGTCTTTTTTGATAGCGG